>NZ_JAFCUK010000004.1:0-286534 GCF_049896485.1 Sphingomonas sp. DC4900 | reverse complement strand
CATCCCGATCTCGCCGCCTGACACACCGCCAAGCGAACAGCCTAGAACACCAGGATGAGGGGTCCCTTTTCGACGCCGATCACCCCGCTAACGGGGTCCCTTTTCCACGCCGATCCACAGTCGGCGATCCGTCCGCCTCCATCAACCTTGTGCGCAAGCATGCCGACAAGCGTGAATGGGGCGGCTACCTCGAAGCGGCCGGTGGTAGCTGGGACACATGGCGGCTGTCGGGCGATCTTGGCGGAGCGGTCACGTCCGACGGCCGCCTGCGCGTACGCGGCGTCGGTCGGTACGAGGAGGGCAATTCATTCACCGACTTCTACAGCAACAAGAAGCTCGTCCTCTACGGCGTCCTCGAGGCGGACGTCACCAACGATACGCTCCTGCGCATAGGCTTCAGCCATCAACGCAACGAACCACATGGGGCGTTCTGGGGCAGCCTGCCGACCTTCTACAGCGATGGTACCATTGCGCGCTGGGATCGATCCAAGAGCACCGCTCAACCCTGGACCACATGGACCACGGTCAACCAGAACTTCTTCGCAACGCTAAGTCACGATTTCGGCCGTGGCTGGAGCCTCACTGGAAACTACAACCGGTTCCGCAACACGCAATTCACCGAGATCCTATACCTGTACGGCAACGTCGATCGCACGACGGGTCTCGGATTGGGCAGCAACCCCTATTCCGCCAACGGCGAGAGCATCCAGAGCAGCTACGACGCGCAGCTGAAGGGCAAGCTGTCGCTGTTCGGCCGTGACCACGATCTGGTGCTTGGCTATCTCAACAGCGAATTGAACCGCACGACGGTGAGCTATGCGCCGCTGAACGAGCTGGCACCACTCGGCAACTTCCTGTTCCCGCCAGCTGGCGACTTCATCAGTTGGAATGCCAACTCCTATGCATTTCCTGGCTTCTCGCAGACGGGCGTGGTCAACGAGGAGGAGCGCATCCGGCAGATCGGCTATTACGGCGCCCTGCGTCTCAATCCGACCGACTGGCTGAAGGTGATCGGCGGTGGCCGACTTGCGACATACCGGCAGAGCGGCCGCGCCTACGGCGTGGACCGTAACTACGGCAACAAAAACGTCTTCATTCCGTATGCAGGCGTCCTTGCCGACATCACCGCAAACCATCGCCTCTACGCCAGCTATACGACCATTTTTCTGCCGCAAAACGCGCAGGACCGCAACTTCGTGCAGCTTGATCCGATCAGGGGCAAGTCGTACGAGGTCGGCCTGAAGAGCGCCTTCTTCAACGAGGCCCTGCAGACGTCGGTCGCCCTGTTCCGGATCGAACAGGACAATCTAGCCCAGATAGACGGCGCGCCGATCACGAGGCCGGGTACCGGCTTGCCGTTCCAGCCGTATCGGGCGGCGGACGGGGTTGTCAGCAAGGGCTTCGAAGTCGAGGCGACAGGCAGCCCGCTAACCAACTGGAACATCAACGTCGGCTACAGCCAGTTTACCGCACGCGATGCCGCAGACGTCGATGCCAACACCGATCAGCCCCGCCGGCTTTTGAAGGCCTTCACGACCTATACCGTACCGGAGATACTGGGCGGTCTTACGTTCGGCGGAGGCGTCAACTACCGCAGCGCGGCCTATTCTATCGGTATAATACCTGGATCGACCACTCCGTTTCGCTTTGAGCAGGGTGGCTTTGCGGTAGTCAATCTCATGGCTCGTCTGGCGATCTCGGACCACCTCAATATGCAAGCCAACGTCGAGAACGTTCTCGACAAGACCTACTTCAGCCAAGTCGAATCGTTTAGTCAGTATCGCTACGGCCAGCCGCGCAACTTCACGGTCAGTGCAAGCTATCTGTTCTGATCATTGTGCGGCGCTCACGACTTACTTGCGGAGCACCGCCCCCTTCAATAACTGGTAAGGTTCGTGTCGACCCGTATACAGACATTCGCGGCTCGTTCGCTTCCCACCAAAATTGCGAGCTTGTTGATGATGACCGGGCCAACAACCTCCGACCGTAAGGCGGGTCGCCCTAACGGCTCTAAAGAGATTGGGGTAAAGTTGTAGCTCCTGACAGCCCTTAGCTCGCGCTCGAGGCTGGCAGCCCGAACGCTGATCCATGGTCAGCGCTCGCGTGTATAGCTGGCAACCGACTGTCGGGGTTGCGTAAAGAGGCTGAGGCGCCGATGCTGTTACCCGGAAGGGGACTAGGTGGCCAGCGTTACGGTAGAGGATCTGGCCAAGCGCTTCGGCGCGGTCACCGCGTTGCAACCGACCAGCCTGAGCATCGAGGACGGCGAATTTGTCGTCATCGTTGGTGCGTCCGGATGCGGTAAGTCGACGCTACTGCGCCTGATCGCTGGGCTGGAGGAGCCAAGTTCGGGGCGCATCACGATCGACGGGCGCGACGTGACCCATGTGGTCCCCGCGGACCGCGGCCTCGCAATGGTTTTCCAGTCCTACGCGCTTTACCCGCATCTGACGGTCGCCGAGAACATCGCCTTTCCGCTCAAGGTCGCGAAGCGACCGCGCGCCGAGATCGCGGCGCGGGTAAACGAAGTTGCCAAAGCACTGGAGCTCACCCCCCTGCTCTCGCGCCGCCCGCGCGCCTTGTCGGGGGGGCAACGCCAGCGCGTGTCGATCGCGCGCGCGATCGTCCGACGCCCGCGCGTGCTGTTGCTCGATGAGCCGCTGTCGAACCTCGACGCCGAGCTGCGTGTGCGGATGCGGCACGAATTCGCGCGCCTGCACGCGCAATTGCAGGCGACGATGATCTACGTCACGCACGACCAGCTGGAGGCAATGACGCTCGCCAACCGGATCGTGGTGATGAACGCGGGGCGCGTCGAACAGGTGGGTCCACCGCTCGATCTCTACGATGCACCAGCCAGCCTGGCGGTGGCGCGCGCGATCGGGTCGCCGGGAATGAACCTGCTCGCCGGCCGCGTGACGGATACGGACGCGGACGGTACGACGGTACAGCTGGAAGGAGGTGCGGAGGTGCGCGCCGCGGTACGCGCGGAGCCCGGAACCTCGGTAACATTAGGAGTGCGTCCCGAGCACCTGCTGCCGCGGGACGACGGCGTGTTCGCGGGCCCGGTCGAACTGTTTGAACGGCTGGGACCGCTGTCGTTCGTCCACCTGGGTGCGCGCGGATCGAGCGGGACGGTGGTGGCGCAGCTACCCGGCGACCGACGGGTTGTGCTGGGCGAGACCTTGCGGTTCGGCGCGGAGCCGACGCGCGTGCACCTGTTCGGCGACGACGGCGCGGCCCTCGCGCGGGTGGCTCAGCCCTTCACGCTGCCGCCGAGCAGACCGGTCATGTAGTAGCGCTGCAGCGCAAGGAAGATCATTAGCACGGGCAGCGTCGTCACCACGGCCGCCGCCATCATAAGCTCGCCGTCGCCCGAGTGCTCGCGTGCGATCGCAGCGACCGCGACGGGAAGCGTGTAGCGGTGCTGGTCGGTCAGGATGATCAGCGGCCATAGAAAGTCATTCCACGCGCCCAGAAACATGAAGAGCGCGAGCGTGACCGTGATCGGCGCCAGCAACGGCAGCACGATCGATATGAAGATGCGCCCCTCGCTCGCGCCGTCCAGCCGCGCGGCGTCGAGCATCTCGTCGGGAATTCCAAGCGTCGCCTGGCGCACGAACAGAATGGCGAAGATTCCTGCCAGGCTCGGCAGGATCAGCCCAGCATAGCTGTTCACCAGCCCCACTTCCTTCATCAAGAGGAACAACGGCAGCATCGCGACCTGCCCGGGAATGACGAGGCTGGCGATCAGCAACTTTAGCACGCGCGCCCGTCCGGTGAAGTGGAGCTTCGCCAGCGCATAGCCTGCGGGAACGGTGAGCAGCAGCCCGAACAGCGTCGCGAGCGCGGCAACGGTCAGGCTGTTCCATAGCGCGGGGACGATGCGATAATCGAACCACGCGCCGTCGATCTCTCGCCGGACCAGCAACTCGTAATAATTCTCCCACGACCAGCGGCTGGGCCAAAACGGTGAAGGCGAGTGGCTCGATTCTCCGCGCGGCATGAACGACACCGTCACCATCCATGCGAGCGGCAGCAGCGTGACCAGCGTCAGTAGCGCGACCGCCGCGTTGGCAAGCACCGCGCGCAGGCGGCGACGGGTGCGACCCGCGCTCATGCGCCCTATCGCGGTCACAACCACTCGTACCGTCGCCCGACGCGGGTCTGCACCCAGGTGACACATAATGTCAGAACGAACAGAATCAGCGCGACCGCGCTTGCCTGCCCCAGGTTCCACCATTTGAAGCCTTCGTCGAACATGAAGTATAGCACTGTCACCGTGCTCTGCGCTGGCCCGCCGAGCGTCATCACGTACGGTTCGGCGAACAATTGTAGAAAACCCGACACGCTCATTACGGCGGCGAGAAGCAGCGTCGGGCCGATCGCAGGCAACGTCACGTGGCGAAAACGTTCCCAACGCGTCGCGCCGTCGAGCCGCGCCGCCTCCATCAGATCCTGCGGCACCGCCGACAAGGCGGCGGTCAACACGATCATGTTGTAGCCGAAGATCTTCCACGTGACGAAGATCAGGATCGCGGGGATCGAGGCGTGCGGGTTGCCGAGCCAGTCGACCGCGGGCAGTCCGACGAGCTCCAACGCGCGGTTAAGAAGCCCGAAGCGGGTACCGAGCACGAATCGCCAGACCACCGCGGTCGCGACGACGCTGGTGACGTAGGGCGCGAACAAGGCAACACGCCAGATCGGCTTCCATCGTACCGTTGCGTCGTTCAGCAACAGCGCGGCGAACAGCGACGCGCCGATCGCCATCGGGACGCCTAACGCTGTGAACAGCACGGTGTTAGCGAGCGCGCGCCAGAACAGGGGCGTGGACAGCAGTCGGGCGAAATTGCCAGCGCCCACGAACGACAGGTTGTTCCAGCTCGCCAGCGCGTAAATCGAGTAATCTGTGACGCTGAGCGCGAGTGCGAGCGCGGTGGGCAGCAGGAACACGAGCGCGACGATCGCGAGAACCGGCGCGGTGAACAACCAGGCGGTAACCGCCTGAGTACGGGCGCGTCCCACGCTCACGTCAGCTTGCCCGCCTGCACCAGCGCGCGCCGCTTGGCCAGGATCGCATCGGCGCGGGCGTCGAGCGCCACCAATGTTTCCTCCACGCTCAGCAAACCTCGGATCGCACGCTCGGCATAGAGCGCCACCTGCTCGCGGATCTGCTCCCATTCGGGGATCGACGGGCTGTCGGCCACCGCGCGCGCCTGCGCCGCGAAGGGCGCGATCACGTCAGTAGGGAACGGCATTCCCGACCACGCTGCCTCGCGCGCCGGCAAACTGCCGATCAACCCGGCGAAGCGCTGCTCGCTCGCGGGCGCGGTGCAGTGGCGCAGCAGCGCCCACGCATCACCGGGACGGCGGCTGCGTGTCGACACGCACAGGGACACGTCGCGGGTCGAGATCGCACCCGGCCCGCCGGGGCCCGCGATCCGCGCGGTCCCCCAGCGATCCTGCGGCAGCTCGGCACTGCGTCGACGCATATCGAGCAACGTCGTCGGCCCGCTGTTCCAGATCGCGAACTGTCCTTGCGCGAAGGCGGCGAACTGGTCCTGCACCTCGGTGGAGGCAACGACGGGTGCGAAGCCGTCGTCGAACAACGACACGTAATAGGCGAGTGCGAAGCGCCCCTCGGGCGTCGCGAAATTGCCGCGCGTGTCGCGTTCGCGCAGCACGCGCCCGCCGACTTGCGTGAACATCGTCAGCAGGTCGTCGGGCCAGTTGAGCAGGAACAGGAAAACGTAATCATCGGGGCGCCGCCGCTTGAGCGCCGTTGCCATCCGGCGCCACCCGTCCCAGTCGCGGGCCGGCGCATCCCAGCCCGCGGCGGCGAGCAGGTCGCGGCGGAAGAATTGCACCCTCGGCGCGACCGACCACGGCACCGCATGCGGGGTTCGCGTGTCCGGCACCGCGCCGGGAAAGACCCCGTCGAGCATCGCGCGCGACGGCAGGGGCCGGATCGCGCCGATCATCGCAAACTCGTCGACCCAGCCGTTGGGAAGCATCAGGACGTCGGGCAGCGCATCGCCCGCGAAAGCGGTGAGCAGCTTCTCGTGGCTCGCGGTCCAGGGTAGCGACTGGACGTCGACCGTCAGCCCGGTTGCGGCGGTGAACTCCGTCATCAGGAACGGTGCATAATCGCCCTGATAGCTCATCGCCCAGAACGAGAGATCGGCCGGGTGCGCAGCGCAGCCGGCGGTGGCGAGCACGGCGACCGATCCGACGACGAATCCTCGGCGCCCGATCCGCGCATCCGTCGTCATCCTCGCCACGCGGGCATAATGGCAGGGAGCGCCGGCTGGCGCCACCCTCATCGTACCGGCCATGTCGTTGCCGTTGAAGCATTTTAGCATAGGCGTCGCCGCCGCGGCATGCCATGCACTTCGCGCCAAGGCGTCGCGTACCGGGGGAAACGGCCGCGCGGCGGAGAACGAAAAAATTCCTCAGGGGGAAGCATGCCGACATCCACCACGATCCGCCGTCCGCGCCTGCTTGCGGGAGCGGCCGCGGCCGCGCTGCTGCTATCCGCCGCAGCGCACGCGCAGGACATCGCAACTGTGCCGCAGAATGCGGCGAATGCGCCCGCCGCACCGGCTGCGTCGGCGGGTGACGGCGGCGACATCGTGGTCACCGGATCGCGCATCCGCCGTCCCGATTACGAGGCGCCGAACCCAATCGTCTCGTTCGATGCCGCCAAGATCCAGCAGTCTGGGCAGACCAACGTCACCGATTTCCTGCAGCGCGTCCCCGCACTCACCAACTCGCGCGACAGCACGCGTACCGCGGGCAACGCGCAGGCCGACGGCGCCATCGGCGATGCCGGCCTCAACCTGCTCGACCTGCGCGGGCTGGGGCCGAACCGTACTCTCGTGCTGGTGAACGGCCGCCGCCACGTGTCCGGCCAGATCAACACCGCCGCGGTCGACATTAACGCGATCCCGACCGACCTGATCGAGCGCGTCGACGTGCTGACCGGTGCGGCGAGCGCGGTGTACGGCGCCGACGGCGTGTCGGGCGTGGTCAATTTCGTGCTGAAACGTGATTATGACGGCCTTGCGATGCGCGGACAGGCGGGCATCTCGGAGCAGGGCGACGCAGGCAACCGCTTCGCCTCCGCGATCGTCGGGCGCAATTTCGCCGACGGGCGCGCGAATTTGACGCTCGCGTTTGAATATTATGCGCAGGATCCGCTCGCCAACGACGACCGCGATTATCTGCGAAGCGCGAACCGCTTCAACTTCGTCACCGCGGGCGGTCGGTATGAGCAGGAACCGGTGCGCGACATCCGCTACGGCGACAGCTCGACCTTTGGCTACGTCGACATCGCCGGGGTGCGCTATCGCGGCGACGGCGCGCTCTACACGCGCGGGACGCCGATCGGGTCCAGCTACTTCACCGCCGGCGGCGACGATACGCCGGTGGCGGGCTATATCGGCGATATTCTGTCGGCGAGCGAGCGGCACGCGTTCAACCTGCTGACCCATTTCGACGCCTCAGACGCGTTCAAGCTGACGCTAGAGGGCAAGTTCGTCCAGACGACGACGCGCACGCTCGGCTCGTACAGCGGCACGTACAACTCGGGCAACTTCTACCAGCCGTTCACGCTCGACAATCCGTTCATCCCCGCGACGATCCGCAACGCAGCGATCACGGCTGGGCAAACGACGATCGATATCAACCGCAACAACTTCGACCTGCCACGCCGCGGCGAGGAGGACCGCCGCCGCACGTGGCGCGGCGTGGTGGACGCGACCGGCGCGGTGAGCGAGCATGCCAGCTACGACATTTACTACACATACGGCCGCACCGACCTGCGCGCGACCAAGCTGAACGACCGGCTAGGACAGCGGTTCGCCGACGCGCTCGACGCCGTCAGTGGCCCGAACGGTCCCCAGTGCCGCTCGGCCGCGGCGCGCAGCGCGGGCTGCCTGCCGATCAACCCGTTCGGCGCCGACACCGCCAACCCCGCGGCGTTCGATTACTTCCTGTTCGATCCTGTCAGCGACGCGCGGATCGAGCAGCATGTGGTGAGCGGGTCGCTGTCCGGCGACTTCGGTCAGTTCTTCTCGCTCCCCGGCGGCGTGATCGAATTCGCGGTCGGCGGCGAATACCGCCGCGAGAGCAGCCGCTTCCGCCCGTCGCAGGCGCTGCTCGACAACATCTTCTACGAGTATGACGAATATATCATCCCGACGCCGACCAGCGGGAATTTCGACGTGTGGGAGACGTTCGGCGAGGTAAACCTGCCGCTGCTGAAGGACAGGCCGTTCGCGAACCTGCTGTCGGTCGGCGCGGCGGGACGTTATTCCAATTACTCGACGGTCGGCAGCACCAACGCGTATCAGTTTAACGCAATCTGGTCGCCAGTCGCGGACATCACCTTCCGTGGCTCCTACGGCCAGTCGGTCCGCGCACCGAACATCGGCGAACTTTTCCAGGCGGCGACCGGATCGGGCGATTTCGTCAGCGATCCGTGCTATCTGACGAACCGCGGCAACGGCACGCAATATCGCGCCGCCAACTGCCAGGCGTTGATCAGCGCCGCGGGGGGCAACGCGGCGACCTTCACTGCCGCCGCCGATCCGTTCGCCAGCATCTATCGCCCCGGCGTCCAGCGCGGCAATCCTAACCTGCGGGAGGAAACCGCGCGCACATGGACCGCCGGAGTCGTGTTCCGCCCCAGCTTCGTGCCGGGGTTGCAGATCGGGCTCGATTGGTACGACATCCGCCTGCGCAATGCGATCAGCCTGGCGAGCGCGACCGACATAGCCAATCTGTGCGTCGACCAGCCGACGATCGCCAACGTCTTCTGCGCCTCGCAGACACGGCAGCCGGGCTCCGGCTATATCAGCAGCTTCGTCGTCCAGCCGGAGAACGTCGCCGCGTTCCGTACCGCGGGCGCGGAGCTGAACGTGAGCTACGTCGTCAAGACCGCCAGCGCGGGGCGGTTCGACCTGCGGCTGGTCGGCGGCTACGTCAACCGGCTAGAGCAGATCGCGACGCCGGGCGCGGACGTGACCAACAACCTCGACCGCCCCTTTCGACCGCAGTGGAACGCGACCTTCTCGCCGACATGGTCGCTCGACGACGTCACCGTCAGCTACAATTTGCGTTGGCAGGATGCGGTACGCCGGTTCGACCGGGTTGCGACCGATGGCAATCCCGACTTCGTCGATCCGCGCTACTTCCGCTTCAAGGCGTTGTGGCAGCATGACCTCCAGGTGCAGCTGCGCACGCGTGACAACTTTGCGTTCTACGTCGGCGTCAACAACCTGACCAACCAGCTCCCCGACATCGGGTTCGAGACCAACGTGCCGATCTCGCCGATCGGACGCTTCTTCTACGCCGGCGCAAAGGTGGATCTAGGGCGGCGGTAAGCGGGCAAGCGGCGGCGAAGCGAGGAGCCACTGTCCTTGCCTCGGCGCGGCTTTCCCGTAATATGATATGGTGCACAACATCGCCGACCTGTTCGCAGTGGCTCAGCCGCTGCCCGCCTACGACGTCGTCATTCCCTGCCACGATCGCGCGCACGTCGTTGCCGACGCCGTGGAGAGCGTGCTGGAGCAGGATCACGCACCCGCGCGCGTAATCGTGGTGGACGATGGCTCGCGCGACGCGAGCGCGGCGGTGATCCGCTCGCTGGAAGTGCGTCACGGCCAGCGCATGATCGCGGCGACGCTGCCGCGCAACGGCGGCGCCTCCCACGCGCGCAACGTCGGTGCGGCGCTGGCCATGTCGCCGTGGATCGCGTTCCTCGACAGCGACGACGTTTGGCTGCCGGGTGCAGCCCGCGCTTTGCTGCAGGCGACCGAGAATAGCGACATCGTGTGCGGACACTTCCGCCGTGTAGAAGGCGACGCGCCACCCGGTGAGCCCGAGTGCGGCTGGTGGGGCGACGCGATCCGCGGCGCGCTCATCCACGGTGGAGTGATCGGGCCGTCGTGGTCGATCGTGCGCCGCGCCACCGTTTTCGCGGTTGGCGGCTTCGACCCGAGCTTTCACAATTGTAATGACTGGGATTTCTACACCCGTGCCGCAGCGGCAGGCGCTCGGTTTCGCCGCATCGAGGACGCGGTGGCTCTCTATCGCACCGTCGCCGGCTCGCGTTTGGTGAATGGTAGAGAAGTTGGCGCCGAAAACGCTCGGCGCGTGCTGTCGCACCCCTACCTGAACGAACAGCTGATCACGGCAAGCGCCTTCGAATAGCGGACAGACCGCAATTCACCATCAGCGGGCTTTCACCCCCTGCCCTGCCGCCTGAACGAACGTCCGGTTTGTCACGATGGACGCCCGAAAGCGGACGGGCCGCAATCCACCACCGGCGGGCGTTCGAGCCCCTGCCCCGCCGCCTGAACGAGTGGCCACTTACCGGCGATCGCCTACCAAAAGCGGACAGGCGGCTTTCCTCCCAGCTTCTCCTTAACGGATGGCAAATAGCGGGCTCATATCGTCATGCACGCGGGTACAGGCCGTGTGTACAAACCGATGGGCAAGCGACCCACGAGAACCGCAGAAATACGTGCTTTCCTGCTGGATGAACGCCTCCCGTAGGGGTCACCAGCCGGTCGCTGGAATGGCGCAAATGCGCGATTCGGGATGGGTTGGACAAACGGTAGGCAAGGCGGTTAGGCAAAGTCGTGACCCGCGCTCGTCCGAAAATTGGCTGACGAACTTGTCGATCGCTGCTTGGGCACGCTATGCCTGGGCTGCATCCGCCGCGTAAGTTACAACTTCCGCGTGCCCTTTCCAGCCACCCACCGCCTTCATCGCTACTGCGTAGCTTCGATCGCGACCATGTGCCGGGCAATGGCTTTTCGCAGGCCATACGCCGTGCATTGCGGTAAGACTGCCTCGTCGCACCACTAGCGCATATTGTTGCCCTGCCCTGCCCGGCCACGGTGAACGGCTGCCCGTAATCGTTGACCAGATAGCTCGTCAGGCCGATGTTCGGTGTCGCGGCGATGGCAGCGAGCAAATCCGGCACCATCGGCAACCACAGGTCCGCCGCGGTTTTGCTGGCCCGATAGTCAATCTTGGCCCGTGTCCACTTGGGACGTCAACGCCGCGATCTATGATGCCTGCGGCCCGCTGCGGCCGTCGCGGAAGAGCTCGCTGGCGAGCGGGTAAAGGACGAGCCTGAACAGCGTCCGAATGCGAGAGCGTGGCTGATCGCTCGAGCACAACAACCCGACGACGGACGAAAGCTACACACGCACCGTCTAAGCCGCGTTATCGAGACGACGTCCCCGGCCGGGTACAAATGTAAACGGCGCAGCCCGACATGATGAGCGCTACGACGGACAGCACGCTGACGGTTGGATGCGCGACCGCGACGAAGATCGCATAGCCCGACGCCATGCCGCCACAGGCCAGCCCCTTGGCCCGGCGGCTCATGGCGCCGTCACGCCGCCACGCGCGCAAGGTCGGGCCGAAGCGCGGATGATTGAGCAGCCACGCCTCCAGCCGGGGCGAGGAACGGGCAAAGCATGCCGCCGCCAGGATCAGGAAGATCGTGGTCGGCATCAGCGGCAGCAACGCGCCGACGATCCCCAACCCGACGCAGAATACCCCCAGCGCCAGCCAGCCGAACCGGATCGCCCGCCTCACTCGGCCCCCGTCACGCAAAGCTGGCATCCGCCAGTCTCCGCGCATAGAGGAAGGCGTCGCGCGCGCCGCCCAGCATCAGCGCGTCATCGACCTGATCCAGGTCCAGCGCATCGATCGCCGCCGTGAAGTGCTTCCAGGCCTTTGCGCGCCCGTCCGGGTGCCCGGCGAGGTGACGCGCGCCGAACGTCTCGTCGAGCCCCAGGGCCGCCGCGCGCTTCAACAGCGACGCCGCGCCCAGCGTCGATCCCTCGGCGACCCACAGCCAGCCGATCGCCGTGGCGGCGTCGACCCGGGCGATGTGGAGCGGCCGAGCCCCTTCATTCTCCGGCGGCGACCGACCCAGATCCTCCAGATCCTGTCTTACGCGGTCCAGCCGCCGCCGGGCGGGCAAATCCAGCGTCGCCGGGAGTGGCAGTGACCGCGAGTAGAGCCCCTCGATGGCGCGATGAAAGCGATACTGCATCTCCAAAAGCCGGACATAATGATCGCGGTCCTGAAAGGGCTCGGCCGAGATGATCCGGTTGTCCAGCCCGTCATGCGCACTGCGCGTGGCCTGCATCAGCCGCTGCGAACGGGATATCGGCCGGGCGGACGCGGCCATCGGGACGCTCGGCTGGGGATGGGACGCGATCGGGGTCATGGCGATACTCCTGAAAGAACGGGAAAGGGTCAGCGGTGCAGGGCGAATTCGATCGGCACCTCGACGGTGACCGGATCGCCGGGAACGGCGTCGTCGACCGCGGGCAAGGGCGCGGCACGGCGCACCGTGGTCCGCGCCTCCATGTCGAGCAGCGGGTAGCCGCTGCCATGGACGAGTTCGACGGCGATCACCTCGCCCGAGCGATGCAGGGTGATGGCGATGCGGGCGACGCCCTGTTGCCGCGCGGCCTCCGCCTGGCGCGGATAGCGACGATAATGTTTGAGATGGCCGAGCAGCCGTGCCCGCCAGTCCGCTGCAGCTGCTGCCGCCGAAGCGGCCGGGGCGGTCGTCGCAGGGCTTTCGACCGGCTTCGTCCCGGATGAGGGCGAGGAAGGCAGCGCAACCGCATCCGCCGGCTGAGCCAGCGGCGCGGCGGAGGGCGGTCCGACCGATGACGGCGCGGCGATCACGGATACCGCCGGAGCCATGGTGGACGGGAGCGTCGCCGTCGGACGGGGTGGCGTGGCATCGGGCGGCGGCGGCGCGGGCTGCGGCTCCGCTGGATCGAGCACAGGCCGATCGAGCGGGATCGCCTCCGCGACGAACACCGCCATCGACCCGGCGTCAGCTACCGGGGTCGGCGGCGCGGTCACCCGGATGCTGAGCAACACGATCCCCAGCAGCCCGGTGGCCACCATCGCCCCGGTTCCGAACGCCCGTGCCTGCACCGGCTGGCGATAGCCGCTGGGCCCGGCCTCAGAAGGCATGTTCCAACCTGATGCTCGCGGCGGTGCGATGAAAGGAATAGAGCCAGTCGACATTGCTCTTCACCCGATTGTGCTGGAGAAGGATGTTGGGCGTCAGCCCGGCGAGGCGCAGCTTGGGCAGGCGGAGGACGGCGGTCAGGTTCGCCTCTCGGTCGTGGCGGACGGCCTCCAGCAATGCGCTATAGGCCCCGTAATCGCGCTGCCGCACCGACCCGATCAGCGTCAGTTCGGCCCAGTCGGCAAAGCCGTGCACCACCCCCAGTCGCGCCCCGACATGGCGATAGGCATTGGCGCGCTCCCCCGCCTGCTTGTCGCCCGCCTCGATACCGGCGAACAACGTCCAGCCGCGGGGGCGCGACCACCAGCCGGTCAAGGACGCCTCGGTCAGTGCTCCGTCGAGATCATCGAAGCTTCGCCGATAATCGAAGACCCGGCGCGCGACCTCCAGCCGCAGGGCGGTGTCGGGCGACGGGGTGACCATCGCCTCGGCGCGAAGGCCGGGCGCGGCATAGAGCAGCCGACCACCCAGGCTCGCCAGGTCGATGGTCGGCGACAGGGTCAGGCTCCGCCGGGCGGTCTGATGATCATAGCCGATCTGCGCGGTCAACGTCGCTTGATCGAATGCCCCATGCCCAGGCCAGAGATCGCCATAGACGAAGGCCCGGGCCAACAGCCCGCCCTGCCCCTTCAGCGCGAACCGGCGACTGACGCTCCCCTCGACGTTGAGGCCGACGGAGGCGACCGCCGGTGGCAGCGTGCGGTCGATCAGGCAGGTGCCGTCCACCCCGACCAGCAGGCAGGTCTGGCTGGCGGAGGTCTGGTTGAGATTGCTGCTATAGCCCGGCCCCGCCGCGATCATGCCCTGCCAGCCACCCCGCCGGTCGAGCGCGGCTAGGAAGGTGTCGACCGTCCGGCGAACCCCGGCGGCCTGCTCGCCCTGCCCCGCCAGTTCGTCGCGGATCGCGCGGAACAGGCGGCGGGCCTCCCGGTCCTTCCGGTTCTCGAACAGTACGCGGCCAAGCTCCAGCCGCCCCGGCAGGAAGTCGGGCTGGATCGCCAGCAGGGCGCGGTACTGGCGCTCGGCCTCGCCCAGCCGCCCGTCGCTGCGCGCGAGGCCACCGCGCGCCCAGGCGACCAGCATCGGATCATGGCGGGCCAGCGCCAGATACGGTGGCAGGAAGCGGCGGACATCCGCCCAGTTCTTGCGCGCTACCGACAGGTACAGCGCCCGGCCCAGATCGTCCGGGTTATGGCCGACCGAATAGACTTGGCCATCTATGGAGATGCGATCCGGCGAACTGCCCCCCTCGATCGCCTCGCGGTCCTGGGGCGTGGTCCGGCGATCGATACCGGGGTCGAGGCGCAGGCGGTTATCCTCGCTCCGGGCACTCTGGCCGGAAGCGGGCGCGGCCAGCCACAGCGTGGCGAGCGTCAGGAGATAGGGGGAGACGGCGTGGCGCATCGGATCGGCACGAAGCCGGGGCTCCCGCAAGGGAGAGACAGGAGCCCCAGCCCTTCGCGTCAGTTCTTCGTGCCGCCGAAGGCGGTGTCGTGCTGACGCGCACCGTCGAACTTGACGGTCCCGGCCAGCGCCGCGGCACTGGCGCCGAAGAAGCGACCGTTCACTGCGCCACCGGAGGCGACCACGGCCCCAGACTGGGTGGCAACGGCATTACCGCCCACGAAGTCCGCCCCGTTGATCCGCGCCGTACCGATATTGACGCCCGCCCCGGTCGAGGCGTTGGACAGGCTGCCACGCAGCGTGCCCGACGAACCCGACGCGAAATTGGCGGTCAGTGTGCCGGTCAGCACGCCCTTGTTGGCATAGTCGCTGATGCCCTTGACCGAATAAGTCGCGGTGCCGCTGGTCGGGACGGTCGTGCCGCTGGTGTTGCCGACATAATAGACGGTGTGATCGCCTGCCGTGGCGTTGCCCGTCTGCGACCATTCGCCGAACCACAGATCGGCAGAGCCGACGCGGGCGAAGCGGAAGTCGCCATAGCGGCTATGATCCTGGGTATTGCTGCTCGCCATGTTAAGGTGGCGGACACCGTTCAGGTCGGGCGCGGCGTAAAGGCTAAGTCCCTGGAAATCGACGCGCCTCCCCTCGGTTCCCGGCACGCCGATCCCGGCACGCCCTTTGACATGCGGGCCGCCTTGCACATCGCTTTCGCCCACGGTCACCTTGCTGGTGTCGCTGGAGCCACCGGCGAACTGGGCCTGCGCCGACCCGGCGGTCAGGACCGTGGCAAGGCCGGCGAGAACAATGGTCTTCATTGTGATGGAGGTCATGCTATTACTCCTGCGGTTGTGTGCGCCCGATCGCTTCGGGCGCATCGATCCGGCCCCGCCGTGACTGTCCGGCTTTCAGGAAGGACATGGACGGCGGGGTCGAATGGCGGGATCGTCAGAAGCGGCCCGTCAGGCTCAGCCGGACGGTGCGCCCGGGGGCGGGCATCATCGAACGGGTCAGCGGGTCCGCATAATAACGATCGTTGAGGTTGGTCCCGACCAGCTCGGCCGAGAAACGGTCGTTCAGCCGGTATCGGACATAGGCATCGGCGGTGACGATCTCGCCCCAGCTGAACGGCACGTTGAGCGAATAGACGTCGAGCTGCTGCTCGCGCGGAAGGTCGGCGATTCTCTGAAACAGCGGATTGTCGTAGCGGCTGTAATAGGTCAGCCGTCCGCCGATCTCGAGCCGCTTGTCGAAGAAGCGCCCGCCGATCGTCCAGTTGACCGTCTCTTCGGGCGTCGCCTGGGTCAGCAGGAAGCCATCCGGGAAGCCATATTTGACGCAATCGGGAATGCTACCGTTCTTTCGGTCGGCGAGAGCAGCGACGCTTGCGTCACAGACCCGATTTGTCGTCATGAAAGCGGCGCCAAACTGCGTGTAGAAGCCGCCGGTGTCGATCCGCGCCTCCGCCTCGATTCCGGCGATCGTCTGTTCCTGGATATTGCTGAACTGAAGATTGGTCGATCGCTCGACCACATCGGTGATGTGGTTACGATAGAAGGTCAGCTTGACGTCGGCGCGCTGATCCTCCCGGTTCAGCCGCAACAGACTGCGCAGATCGCGGACCAGACCGACCTCGTAAAGCTTGGCGTGTTCAGGCCGCAGGGGTGCCGCTGGGTTGAACGACGCCGAAAAGCCCAGCGTGCTTTCGAACATGCTCGGAAAGCGCCACGTCTCGATATAGCGGGCATAGGCGCGGGTATGATCGTCGGCGTAGACGGTGGCCGAAAGGCTCGGCGCCCAGTTGTGGGCCGAACGACGCGGCGCCGCGATCGGAACGGTTTCGACGATACTTTGCAGAACGCAGATTCCTTTATTGCCCGGAATCCCGTTGATCGTGCCGTTCACGCAGGGGTTGTCCGCCCGCCGGTAGCGCCCCTGGGCATCAGGTACCCAGTCCGGGCCGGCTTGATCGAATGAAAGCGGATGAGGATTCGCCAGATAGTCCGGCAGATCCATTGCGATAAATTCTTCGATGTCCGCAGAGGAGAATCCTGCAAAAAGGTTCCGATAATATCGCTTGAAGAATGCCTCACCCATGCCACGGACAGGGAATAAGGAAGTATAGCCCTTGTAGAGGGTCGTATTCAGGTTCGGATTCCCCTTGGCGATCTGGTCGCGCGCGAAATCGTCCACCGCCCAATATCCGGCATAGCTCAGCCCGGCGTTCAGCTTTAGGAAGCTCGCGGGCCGCCACTCCCCGTCCAGCCGGACCAGGAACTCCTCACGCCGCCCGGCGCGCGGGAATTGCCGCCAGCCCTGGAAGTTCGCCGCATTGTAGATGTCGCGCGACGCCAATTTCTCATGCTGCCAGTTGCCGCTGAGCGTCAGATCGAGCGTCGTGCCGAGGCGCAGGGTGTTGCTGGCGTTGAAACCATAGCGATCGTTCATCGCATTGGCGCGGGCATTGTCGATGATGATCGGATCGGCAAAGGTCGCGAAATTGGGCATCCCGCCGGAATTATAGGTGTCGCTCCTTGTGTCGGTGGCCCAGAGATTGGCCTTCAGGTCGATCCAGCGACTGTCCGGCTGCCACTTATATTCCGCATTATAGGCGCGGGCATGGACCTTGCTGAGCGGCCATTGGACATTACCCGTGTCGATCGGGATGCGCGACGGCATGATCTCGCCATAGCGGGTGACGCTGTCGCGTAGGCTGACCAGCAGATACTGGTCGTCGGTGATGTGCCAGGTGGCCTTCAGCAGCACCGACTCCAGATCGCTGGAGGTGTTGGGCACTTCATTGCCGGCCGCGAAACCCAGCGCCATCCGGCGGATACGATTGAGGTTCCGGGACGGCAGGCTCGACTGCTCGTAATAATCCGCCCCGGTCGTGCCGGAGAAGTAATTGCCCCGCTCGCGAAAGGCATAGGCCGCGAAGAGGTCCAGCCCCTCGATCCGCACCGCGCCGGCGACACGCACGGCACGGTCGCCGAACGACAGGAAATGGTTATCCGATCCGGTCCGCGGCACGATCCGCAGATAGGGATCCTTCAGCGCGAAGCTGGGCGACGTCTGAGGAAAGCCGGGCACGGTGCGATAGTCGCGCCCCGTCAGCAGCGTCGGCAGGCGCGGATCGGTCGAGTTGTCGCCCCCCTCCAACCGCAAGTCTAGGCCGAAGGTGCGCCCGGGCCGCAGCACGTCGTCGGCGTCCAGCGTGTTGATGACGACCGCACCGCCGGTCGAACTGCGAATATTGCCCTTGTCGGTCGGCCCGCGCAGCACCTGAAGGCCCGAGATCAGGTTGGGGTCGACATAGGCCCGGTTGCTCGCGCCATTATAGCCGCGCCAGACGGTTAGCGCCTGTTCGGTGCCGTCGATCACCACGGGCACGCGCCCCGGCCCCTGAATGCCGCGAATGCTGGGATCGAGCGCGCCGCTGTTGCGCGCATCGCCGCTCAGGACGTTGACCATGCCAGTCAGCAGGTCCGAGGTCGTGACGCCCTTGTAGCGCTCGATCTCTGCACGGTCCTTGTACCCGCTGGAATAATCGGCGTCGAACACGGTGTCGTGGCCACGCTCGGCCCGCGCCTCCGCGACATCGCGTGGGGTTTCGTTACCGTCCACCTGCAAGGCGTCGGTAACAAGCGGCGCTGCCTGCGCCTCGGCCGCAGCGCGCGCGGGGGCCTGCCGTACCGTCAGCACACCGTCGGTGACACGCCAGTCGAGGCCGCTGCCCGCCAGCAACCGGTCGAGCGCCCGCGCCCGGTCCATCCGCCCCGACACCCCCGGCGAGCGCTTGCCCGCCACCAGCGTCGCGTCGAGGCTGAGCTGTATCTTGGCCTGTTGCGCAAACTGCGCCAGCGCATCGCCCAGCGGCTGGGCCGGAATGCTGACGCTGACATTGGCCTGCTGGGCGTATGCGCTCGTCGGCGCCATCAGTCCCGCCAGGGACGAGGCCGTCAGCAGCATCGCCAGACCCATGTCCTTGTACCGCGGCATACCGCCCCGGAGCCCCGAATATCCGTTCTTCACGTCGTCCCCCCATGTCCAGAAGAGCATGAATGCTATTGCGCATCATTCGCATTCATTCAGTAGACGAGCGTCGCCGGGGGATTTTCGGCATTTTTTATCCGATGGTGGAAAACGGTCGCTCAGCTGGCGGTGACGATGGTGACCCAGGGCGTGACCTGCCACACCGTCGCGCCATGCACCTGGCGGATGGCCGCAAGAGCCCGGTCGGGATGACGCAGATCGTAAACGCCCGTAACGTGGCGCGCCATACCGCTCCCCCGCGCCAGGAGCAGCCCGTGATGCCACGGACGCAGCGCGGCCACGACCTCACCCAAAGGGCGATCGACGATAACGAGCCGGCCGTGCGTCCACGTCGCTATCGCCGATAGCGGGACGGACGATGTCACGGCACGGCCGCTCGTGCAGTCCAGGGCCACGACGTCGCCCGGTCGCATGTCGCTCGGGTCGATCGAACGAGGCTCGCACGACGCCTGCACGCGTCCCTCCCGTACCGCAATGCGCGCGCCATCGTGATCGCGTCGAACCTCGAACGCGGTGCCCAGGTCGGTCACCACCGCCTCGCCCACCTGGACGCGGAACGGATGGGCGGCGTCGTGCCGGACCTCGAAAAAGCCGGTGCCGCGCAGCAGCCTGACATGTCGTGCGCCGTCGAGCGCGATGGCGCTGTCGGGCGCCAGCGTCACGCGACTGCCATCGGCCAGACGGACGCGCCGCACGTCGCCGGTCCCGGTCGCGAGATCGGCACGGGCGGTCAGCAGCACGACTTGCCCGGCGAAGATCGCCGCAAGACAGGCCGCCATCGCAACCGGCAGCGTCCTCTTCCACCGGCGTGGCGCATCGGAGAACGAGGCGGGGCGATCGTCCCATGCCTGACGGAGCACATCGCCGACATGATCCAAATCCCGCCACGCCGCGGCGCACGCGGGCGCCTGCCGCCACTGCCAAAAGCGCGCTCGCACCTCGCCATCGTCGGGACGCTCCTGCAACAGGATCATCCAGTCGAGCGCCTCGCGCCGACACTCCCCGTCTGCGATCACCCCGCCCCCGTCTCGGGGCTCAGGATGATAGGACGAGCCGCGCGCTCCCGTTTTCGGTTCGTCGGTCAACGCCGCGTCCGCTCCAGGCATTTGCGGCACCGCTCGACACCCTGCGTCACCAGCCCATGGGCGGTGGTGACCGACACGCCCAACTCGGCGGCAATCTCGCGCAGCGGGGCGCCGGATACCCGATGCAGCTCTACCGCGCGACGCATCCGGGCCGGCATGCGCGCCAATTCGGCGGTCACCAGCGCCAGTTCCTCCCGTGCCATCAGCGCCCGCTCGACACTCACCGCCTCGCCGTCCGGCATATCGGGGTCGCCATCGGGAGCCGAAAGTGTCACCTGCTCGCGCCGCCGCCGTTGGCGATATTCGTCCAATGCCAGGTTGCGCACGACCCGGCTGACATAGCCGACCGGGGCGTCGATGCGCGTTCCTGCGGCTCCCTTCGACAGGCGAATCCAGGCCTCCTGAACGATATCCTCCGCCGATGCCGTATCGCCGGTCAGCCGCACCGCCTCAGCGATCAGTCGACGGCGCTGGCCGGCGAACAGCGCCAGAATGCGCCCGGGTCGGTCGGTCATCGGCGCCGCATGGGGATCATCGATGCGGACGAACCGCGCTGATGTCGCGATCTGCCGCCTTCACCGTCAAGGCCGAAAACCCATCGACCTCAGCGCATAGCGATGCGCCCCTCCGGAGGGCGGGTCGCGTCCGGCATGAGACGACCCGATTGTGCTTCATCGTGCGCTCGACCATAATCGCCGCAGCCTGATCGATCGCCTGCCCCGTCATAGCACCGCCCATAAGCGCAATGCTATTGCGAGTCGACAGCATCTTGTACGGCCGTGGTTAGGGTCAGGACCCATTGATGTGAGCCTCGCGATCTGATTCAGACTCCACAAGGAGACTGGGATGAGCGACCTGTTTTGGCTGACGGATGAGCAGATGGAGCGGCTGCGGCCGTTCTTTCCGAAAAGCCACGGCAAGCCCCGCGTCGATGACCGGCGGGTGTTGAGCGGCATCGTGTTCGTCAACCGCAATGGACTGCGCTGGCGAGACGCGCCCGGTGACTACGGCCCGCACAAGACGCTGTACAATCGGTGGAAGCGTTGGGGGGAGGCCGGTGTTTTTACGCGAATGATGGAAGGTCTGGCTGCAGCTAGTGGCGAGCCGCAGACGGTCATGATCGACGCGACCTACCTGAAGGCGCACCGCACGGCATCGAGCCTGCGGGTTAAAAAGGGGATCTTGGCCGACTGATTGGTCGCACCAAAGGCGGCATGAACACCAAACTCCATGCCGTCGCCGATGCAAACGGGCGCCCCTCGAGCTTCTTCATGACCGCGGGTCAAGTCAGCGATTACACTGGCGCGGCAGCGCTGCTCGATGACATGCCCAAGGCGCAGTGGCTGCTCGGCGACCGCGGCTACGACGCCGACTGGTTCAGGGACGCTCTTCAGGCCAAAGGCATCCAGCCCTGCATCCCGGGCCGCAGGTCGCGCAACGAGCCGGTCCGGTACGACAAGCGTCGCTACCTGCGCCGCAGTCGCATCGAGATCATGTTCGGCCGCCTCAAGGATTGGCGACGGATCGCCACCCGCTACGACCGCTGCCCGACCGCCTTCTTCTACGCCGTCGCACTCGCTGCCACTGTCATCTTCTGGTTATGAACAACGAGTCCTGACCCTAGCCGCTCTCCGCCATAAGTGCATCCACACCGGTCAGGCGGATATGACGCGCCTTAGAATACTCGATCTACACGAGAGCGTCGGCTCAATGAATATCGCAGCTCTCGCCGACCGGCGAGGTGGGCCCCATCAAACGATGCTTCTGATAGTCGCCAGGCTCCAAGCGATAGGATCTGTGCGACAGCCGCCCTCCCCGACTGGGTCATCAGCATCGCACTCAACGCACACCATAGCGCCGAACGCATCGTCCCGTCTCCTCGTCAGATGGTCATCCTCCCGCGGCAGCCTTTTCGAACCGCTCGTGTCATGTCGTCAGCCAGCCGTGCGGGCCGAGCCAGCCGAGCAGCGCCTCCGCCCAGCCAGAGCTGGTCGTGCCCGGCTTGCCGTCGAAACCGAAGCCGTGGCCGCCATGTTCGTAGACGTGGAGCTCGACCGGCCGCCTGGCGCGGTGCCAGCTGTCGGGCAGACCGTAGCCCTGCTTAGCGAACAGCTCATCATCACTCGCCACGGCGACGAACAGCGGCGGCGCGGCGGGCGTCGGCGTCATCGACGGATAGATGGCGGCGAACAGGTCCGGCATCGTGCCCGGTGCCGCAGTCTTACCAGATCGACGCCCATGATCGCACCTGCCGAAAAGCCCACATAGGCGACGCGTTTGGGGTCGACGCCCCATCGCGCGGCGCAGGCGCGCACCGGCCGCATCGCCGCCTGTGCATCGGCGAGCGCCGGCACGGGCGCGGGAATGTCCGCGCCCCCTTTCGCGCCCGCCTCCGCGGCGGCGGCGAAGCGCCAGCGCCGCCTGCTTGAACGCGTCCATCGGCGCGGGCGTCGGATCGAGGTGGTATTCAGGACGAAGGCGGCGATGCCGTGATCGGCAAACCAGCGCGCGGGCTTCATCGCCTTCGCCTCCATTGATTCCATTACGAAGCCGTCGCCGGGCGAACACGGTGATTTGGAAATGTTCAGCCTGACGCGATCTGCATCATCGTCTATGATGAACGGGGGGTTGGTTCGGACCGAAGACCGCATCGAATGCAGGCACCTGCCGCCGTTTTACTGGCTCCCGATCTGGGACCTCACGTCATTACGTGATGCTTCCGAACTTCAGTTCGGAAAAGCGAGACGGTAGCGCGCATACCGAAGGTCGCCCGATCGAACGAGCGCACCCATCTCGACCAGCGCCGCAAGATCGCGGGTTGCTGTGGCCGGAGCGGCACCCGTGATCGTCCGATAGTTGTGCGCGCTGAGGCCGCCGGCGAATCCGTCCACACCCTCGGCGAACATGCACAACAGCGCCTTCTCCTGCCGTGGATTGAGGCGATCACGAAGCCGATCCAGCATCCTCGTCTTTTCGATGAGGAAACGCGCGCGGGCCGTGGTTCGTGCCTGCGCAGCGGTCACGATATCCGCGAACCACCGCAGCCAGTCGTCGATGCGGTTGTCCTGGCTCGCCCGATGAAGCGCGGCGTAATAGTCCTTACGATGCCGGTGGATCGTCTCCGCAAGAGCCGTGAACGTTGGAGCCTTCAGGCTTTGCGCCAGCGCCTTCTCCGCGATTGCCCGTCCCAAACGGCCGTTGCCGTCCTCGAACGGGTGAATGGTTTCGAACCACAGATGCGCGATACCGGCGCGCGTGATTCCCGGCAGGGGCGATGCTCCGTCAGGAGCGGTCTCGTTGAACCAACCAATGAACCGCGCCATTTCAGCCGGCACGCTGGCGGACGGCGGCGCTTCAAAATGCACGCGGGGCGCATGCAGAGGCCCGGACACGATCTGCATCAGGTCCGCGTGGGTTCGGTAGCGGCCGATATCCGTCAGATCACGCCGCCCGTTCATCAGCATCATGTGCCCACCGAACAGCAGGTTGTCGCTGAGCGGCTCGTGATATCCGCGATAGAGAACGGCCATCAGTTCGGCCGCGCCGGCCTCGGCTGCGTTGGCCTTACGGCGATCGGTCGCGAGGCCGAGTTGCTTAGCGAGCGACGACTGCACGCTCGCCCGATCCAATATCTCGCCCTCGATCGCCGAGCTATCGACGACCTCCTGAGACATTAGTTCGATCGCGAGGGCCTGACGCTCCTCGGCATCGACATGATGGAGGATGCCGACGATGACCCCGCTGCCGTGCAGAAAGACGTCTTCCGCCGCCGGAGCGCCGCCGCATCCCACACGAAATTGGGCCAATCGTCTTGCTGCCAATTGCAACGCATGATCGATACCGCCCCTTCTATCGCTCATCATATCGCACTTTACCTAATTGATAAAACCTGTCTCCATCGATCCTGGCGCCTGGATGGGAAATGCCCTGACCAGGTTTCCCACGCCGCGTTCTCAGACACTTAGCCAAACCCTTAATCGGCCGGTCCTTGGTTCGAGCCCAAGTGTTTCCATCCCCCTGCGCGGGTTTCTATATTTTGCCGAAGCTTTCCAGCCGTCAAGCGTCCGGGGTATCTACGCGGCGCCGCCGGCCGTGGGAGCGCACGTCCGGCATATGGTGGACGCCCGTGTCGTGCGATCACGCCACCGTCCACTCTGCACGTCACCGACGCCGCGTTCGCTCGGTTCCGACCTTGCCTCGGATCTCATAGCGAAAACCCCACCCGCGCCGCCGCCGCACGCGCCCGATCCCAAAATCGCTGGCAGGCGCGATGGCCCCGTGGCACATGAACGGACCGTCACATAAGGGGTTACGAATGCGCGCCGGTGCCTGTCTGATCGCTCTGCTGCTCGCCACCACGGTCCATGCCCAGCCGGCCGGCACCACCTATCACCGCGCACCGGACGCCATCGCCAAGGCGCTGGAGGCGTCCCCCACCCCCGCGGTGGCCGTCAGCCCCGATCACAACACGCTCGCCATCTTCGGGCGCGAGAACCTGCCGTCGATCGCCAATCTTTCCAAGCCGATCCTGCGGCTGGGCGGCTATCGCATCGACCCCGCTACCAACGGTCAGGCCGAGGTTCGCGTGCAGTGGCTGAACGCGCTGAGCTTCAAGGATATCGCGAGCGGCCGAACGGTGGCAGCACGCCTGCCGGCCGGGCTGCGGTTCGCCGCGCCGGACTGGTCGCCCGACGGCCGCCACGTCGCCTTCTACGCGCAAGAGCCCGATGGCCTGTCGCTCTGGATCGCGGAGCGCGACGGTAGCGCACGCGTCGTCGCCAAGGAATTGAACGGCAGCTTCGGCACGCCGTTCGTCTGGACGCCCGACAGCAAAGCCCTGATCGCCTATACCGTCCCCGCCGGGCGCGGGCCTGCCCCGGTCGCGACGACCACGCCGACCGGCCCGGTGGTACAGGAAAGCAACGGCCGCACCTCGGCCGCGCGCACCTATGAGGATCTGCTCGGCGACGCGCATGACGAGGCGCTGTTCGACCATTATTTCACTGGTCAGCTGACCCGCGTCGCGCTGGACGGAACCGCGCAGCCGATCGGAACGCCGGGGCTGATCACCGATTTCAGCGTGTCGCCCGACGGTCGCTATCTGCTGACCGAGCGGCTGAAGCGGCCCTATTCCTATCTGCTGCCCGCGCGCTTCTTCCCCACCGAGATCGCGGTATCGACGATCGACGGCAAGCCGGTGAAGACGCTCGTCGATCGCCCGCTCGCCGACGACTTGCCCGTCGACTTCGACGCGACCGTCAAAGGCCCGCGCGACGCGGAATGGCGTGCCGATGCGCCCGCGACGCTGGTCTGGGCCGAAGCGCTCGATGGCGGCAACCCGCGCGTGAAGATCGCCTTTCACGACAAGGTGATGATGCAGGCCGCGCCCTTCGACGCCGCGCCGGTCGAGCTGGCCAAGACGCCCGCGCGCTATGCGACCACGTTATGGGGCGACGACGGCTTTGCGATGGTGATCGACCGCGAATGGCGGTCGCGCACCGAACATCGTCAGGCCGTCGCTCCGTCGCGTCCGGGAGAGAGCCGGATGCTGCTCACCCGCAATTACCAGGATCAATATGGCGACCCCGGCGATCCGATCCTGGAGGACAATGCCGCGGGCAAGCGGGTGATGCGCTTCACGCCTCGCCATGACGCCGTCTATGTGCGCGGCGACGGCGCGACCAAGGCAGGCGCCTTCCCCTTTCTTGCGACCATGCCCCTCGCCGGCGGCGCACAGACCCGGCTGTGGACGGCCAAGGCGCCCTATTACGAAAACGTCGTGGCGCTGCTCGACGATAACGGGCAGCGGATCCTGACCCGACGGGAAAGCGCCAAGCTCGCACCCAATTACATGATCCGCAGCGTCAAGGGCGGCCAGGCGAAGGCCGTCACCGCCTTCGCCGATCCGGCACCGGTGTTCGCGGGCGTGACCCAGAAGACGATCACTTATGCCCGCGCCGACGGCGTGCCGCTGTCGGGGACGCTGTATCTGCCGGCCGGCTATGACGCCAAGCGTGACGGGCCGTTGCCGACGTTGCTCTGGGCCTATCCGGCAGAATATACCGACGCCAAGGTCGCCGGGCAGACGGTCGACCAGGGCAATCGATTCGTGCGCCCGCGCGGCATCAGCCATCTGTTCCTGCTGACGCAAGGCTATGCGATCCTCGACAATCCCGCGATGCCGATCATCGGCGAAGGCGGCGCAGAGGCGAACGACACCTATGTCAAACAGCTCCGCGAGGATGCCGAGGCCGCCGTCGATGCAGTGGTGAAGCTCGGCGTGAGCGACCGTAACCGCATGGCGGTGGGCGGCCACAGCTATGGCGCGTTCATGACCGCCAACCTGCTTGCGCACACCGATCTGTTCCGCGCCGGCATCGCCCGGTCGGGTGCGTACAACCGCACGCTGACCCCGTTCGGCTTCCAGGCGGAACAGCGCACCTATTGGCAGGCGACGCCCACCTATACCGAGATGAGCCCGTTCACCTATGCGAACAGGATCAAGGCGCCGATCCTGCTGATCCACGGCGGTGCCGACGACAATAGCGGCACTTTCCCGATTCAGTCGGAACGGATGTACGCCGCGCTGAAGGGCAATGGCGCGACCGTCCGCTATGTCGTCCTGCCGAACGAGCCGCATGGCTATCGCGCGCTGGAATCGACCGAAGAGACGCTGTGGCAGATGACCGACTGGCTCGATCGTTACGTCAAGCCGAAGCAGGCCGCCCGGCCCGCCCCGGCAGGAACGGCCGCGGACTGATCGGGCCGGGATTGCGACCGTCGGCGCTCCGGCGACGGTCGCAGATCGCCCGTCAGGGCACGACGACGCGGCCGATCCGATAGGGACCGCTACGTTTGGCGAGCGTCTTCCCCTTCCAGCTCAGCTGAACGCGGCGCTCTTCGACCAGCGCATCGACGGCTGCATGGACCGACGGCATCGCCGCGCGCCAGCCCTCGGGTGCGATCGCGCGCGCCACCTCGCTCGGGCACACGGTCGCGTCCGCCGCCCGGGATGCGAGCAGCATAAGCGCCGTTTCGCGCGGGCTTGCAATCACCTTGACTCTCCAATCCACGCGCTGTGCGGTCGACGCCACGTGCCGGGAATAACGTCTCGCACGCGGATCCGCCCCAGAGGCTGAGCCGCCGCACACGCAGGCGACAGCGTACCAATCGCGGAGTATCCCCGGCATCTCCTAGATCGGGGAACCCTAGCACAAGCGGTATCGAGCTTCCGTCCTCGAAATGCCGATTGCGAGCGACGTTATACCATCGCATACTCTTGGGCAGATATGGGACCGATAACGAATGCCACCTCTCCAGCACCTGTTGCCCTTACGCGACCGACGGACACGCGCGATCGACAATGGCTCGACGGCAATGGTCTGCGGCGCATGCCGATGCCCCAGCGCGGGACGATGACGTCGTGCCATGACAGGCTAAGCCCCCTACCCCGCCTTAGGGGTCACGCACCCCCGTCGATCCGCATCACGGAAGCGGATCGACACACAGCGTTGTGACGGACCGCATGCGGCCGCGTCGCGCGCACAATCGAAGACGCAGCCTCAATACGCTGAACCGAGGCAGGACGGGCGCCCCACGACCGCCCCGCTGACAGGATCGAACGGGAGCAGCAGCACCATGCACCGGGACCTTCTTCTTGGTCTTCTCACCGCAATATTGGTCGTCGTCGCGATGGCCGCAGCCGCTCCGGTTTTTCGCACGACCCCGTCGTCGCGCCGGTCCGCCGTCGCCGCCACCGCGGATGCGCTCGCCGCCGGCATCTTCCTGGGTGCGGGCCTGATCCACATGCTGCCCGATTCCGCGCAGGGCTATTGGACCTATGGCGCCAGCTATCCCTGGCCGTTCTTCATTTGCGGCGCGACGATCATGGGCCTCGCCCTGCTCGAACGTCTGGCGTGGGGGAGCGGCCGGTCCGCTGCCCCCGCACTCGCCGCGGCCATCGCCCTCGCCGCCCACAGTTTCCTTGCTGGAGCGGCCTTGGGTGCCACCTCGCGTCAGGCCGCCATTCTCGTGCTGTTTCTCGCGCTCATTGCGCACAAGGGCGCGGCGTCCTTCTCCTTGGCGCAGATCCTGACCGACAGCTCGCTGTCCCGCCGCAGGGCGATGATCGTGCAGAGCGCGTTCGTCGTCGCCCTGCCGCTCGGCGTCGTGCTGGGCGCGGTGGCCACGCGGCAGGAGCAGGCTTGGCCGCTCGTCAAACCGACGATCCTCGCGCTGGGAGCCGGCACGTTCCTGCACTTCGGCATGCAGCGCCATCGCACGACGGCACAGGCGCTGGGTATCGCGCGACAAGTGGCGCCCTGGTGCGGTTTTGCACTGATGGCGCTGATCGCGATCGTCGACTGAACGGGCCCGCGCCGCTCAGGCGCCAGCCCTCATCGCCATCAGCCGAACGATAGGGTCACGCGGGGCGCGACGCCCCCACTCAGGCGTCGACGTGCAGATCGTGATGCGGGTGGGAGCAGCAGGCTAGGATATATCCCTCCTCGATCTCTTCATCCAGAATGCCGCCATTGTGCGCGATTTCGACGCTGCCGTGCTGCTTCAGGATCTTGCACGTCCCGCACAGACCGGATTCGCACGCCGCGGGAATACGGACGCCGGCCTGACGCGCGACCTCGAGCACCGTTTGCCCCGGCTGGCACGGCGCGGTGACGCCCGATGCGGTGAAGGTGATCGACACCGCCTCGCCCGATGCACAGGGCACGGGCACCACCTGCTCGCTCGGCGCATGTGCCGGCGTCTCGCCGAAACTCTCCTGATGATACCGGGCCATGTCGAGCCCGGCGTTGCGCATGATGTCACCGGCGAGCGCCATGAAGGCATCCGGGCCGCAGCAGAACACCTCACGCGCGAGGAGGTCGGGCACCAGCATCGCCAGCCGCGCCGCATCCAGCCGGCCGCGATGCCCGCTCCACGTCTCGCCCGGCGGCGTGTCGCGCACCAGCATCGCAAGCGACAGGTTCGGCATCTGCCGGTCGAGCAATTCCAGCTCGCGGCGGAAGATGAGATCCTCCGGCCGCCGCGCGACCGTGACGAACGCAACGTCGCTGTCGGGCGCGCAATCGGCCATCCAGCGCAGCATCGACATCATCGGGGTGATGCCCGATCCCGCCGACATGAACAGATAGCGCGCGGCGGGATGCGCGACATGCGTGAACTGCCCCGCCGGACCATAAGCGCGGATGCGCGCGCCGATCCGCAGATGCTGGAACATCCAGCGCGTGCCGACGCTGTCCGCCTGCGCCTTCACCGTCACCGCGATCGAAAAGGGGCGCGACGGCGAGGACGACAGCGTATAGGTGCGCAACAGCGGGCCACCGTCCGCGGGCAATTCCAGCGTCACGAACTGGCCGGGACGATACCGGAACCAGCGGTCGGGATCGGAGCGGAAGGTGAAGGTCTTCACCCCCGGTGCCTCGTCGGCGATGCCGATGACTTCCAGATGATGCAGCCGGTCGCTCCACGGCGACATCTCGTCGAGGTGCAGATACCGCCCAGCCGTCATCGACCGCTCCGTCGGCGTGCGATCACGCGACCCGCCGCACGCGGTCCTGACCCGTGTCGTCCAACCGCGCCTCGATCGCGCGCGTATACCAGTCGACGAACTGGATCACCCCGCCTTCGTGCAGCGGCGAATAAGGGCCGGGCTCATAGGCGGGCGATCGGATGCCGACCGCATTTTCCTCGACGATGCGGCGATCCTGATCGTTGGTCTGCGTCCAGACGTGCGTCAGCGTATCGAGATCATAATCGACCCCCTCGACCGCATCCTTGTGGACCAGCCACTTGGTCGTCACCGCGGTCTCGTTCGGGCCGATCGGCATCACGCGGAAGGTGACGGCATGATCGACGAGCACGTGGTTCCACGTCGTCGGATAGTTGAACAGCATCAGCGCACCGATACGGTCGGCCGTGACGCTCTCCGACAGGCCGCGCGCGACCGCCCGCTTGCCGGTCATCGTATAGCTTTCGGCCTCGCGCAGCAGCGGCGCGCGGATCGCGCGGAATTGCCCGCTGTCGTGCATGCGGAACTGCGCGGGCAGGCCGGCGGCCTCGCACCGCGCCCAATGCTCCGCCATCTCCGGGTCTTCCTCGCCGCCGGCCACGCCGGTGACGTTGGGCGATTCCGAATAGGTCTTGCACAATTCGGGATGGCTGCCCGCGCAATGATAGCATTCGCGGTTGTTTTCCCAGACGAGTTTCCAATTGCCCTTTTCGACGATCGTCGACTGGAACGCGATCTTGGCGTCGGCCAGATTATGGGGCGCGAAATAGGGGCGCATCAGGTCGCCGAAGGGCGCGAAGGCGGGCGGTCGATCGGCGAGGCAGATGAAGATATAGCCCGCAACGCTCTCGCAGGCGACAGGCTTCAGGCCATGCTGCGTGCGGTCGAACCCCTCCCCCATCTGGCGGGCGAAGGCGAGCGAGCCGTCGAGATTGTACGTCCATTGGTGGTACGGGCAGACCAGCTTAGGCGCGACGCCGCGTTCGGCCTTGCACACCCGGCTGCCGCGATGCCGGCAGCTGTTGTGAAAGGCGCGCAGCGTGCCGTCGCGATCCCGCACCACGACGATGGGATAGGCGCCGACCTGTAGCGTGAAATAGCTGCCGGCCTTGGTCAGCTCGCAATCATGCCCGGCGAACAGCCAGTCCCGATACCAGATCAGGTCCAGGTCCAGATCGAAGAATTGCTGGTCGACGTAAAAGGGCTGGGGCAGCGAATAGCCCTGCTTCCGGTGGCGGATCAGATCCAGCATCTCGCTACGGGCGTCCATCATGCCATCCTTCCCCACGCAATCCCCGACCCCGCCGCACGTCGGCGCAGCGGGACCCACGCCATTCTTGCGCCGCCAGCCTTATGAGCAACGCGATAATTCCTAATGGTCGCCACGATATTCAGACGCGGTCTGCCGAAAATAGGACAGGTGCGTCGCCCGCGCCCTGCGATCGCGACACCGTGGCATCGGCGGCAGTGATCGTATCCGCGGGTGGCCACGCGACCTCCACCTCGACATGGTCCAGGATGCCATCGATCGGCACGCACGGCTTGCGCAACCGGATGACCGCGCCCGCGACGGCGGGAAAGCGGTCGCACAGCCCCCGCGCAATCTCCAGCGCGAGCGATTCGATCAGCAGGTGCCCTCGCCCGCGCACCAGCCGCTCGATCTCGGCGAAGAGCGCACCGTAATCGACCGTGCCGACGATGCCGCAGCCATCATCGCCGAGTGCGGCATCGACCTGCACCTGCGCATCGACATGGAAACGCTGACCCAGCCGCTCCTCCTCGTCGAACACGCCGTGCCGGGCGAAGAAGGCACAATTTTCCAGACGGATGACGTATCGCACGCTGGCCACCGGCGCCGGACCATCAGCTCTTCGGCTTGCGATTGTCGGGGTCGTACAGCGGGCGATAGCCCACCGACGCGACCTCGACCGGATAACGCTCGCCGAAATATTCGACCTCCAGCATGCGCCCTTCCTGACAGAGCGCCCAGGGCAGATAGGCCAGCGCGATATTCTTGCCGATAGAGGGGCCGTAGGCGATGGAGGTGGTATAGGACCGCCGCCCCAGCTCATCCACCGGCACCTCGCCCGTCTCGGGATCGATCACCGGCAGGATGCCAACCGGATAGCGCTTCACGCCCTGGCTATCGACATTGTCGGTCATCACCAGCGTGCAGAGCTTGGCCGGCTGATGCGCGCGAGCGCGGTGTTCCAGATGTTTGGCCTTGCCCCGGAAATCAGCCTCCTTGGCCTTCGGGCGGGCCAGATCGGCCTCCAGCAAATTGTAATGCGTCAGCAGGTCGGCATTCTGCAAGCGCAGGCTCTTCTCCATGCGGCGCGAATTGGCATAGGTCTCGATCCCCACCGCGATGACGCCGGTGGAGCGCAGCGCGTCCCATACCGCCAGCCCGTCCTCATAGGCCATGTGCAGTTCCCAGCCCTGCTCACCGACATAGGAGATGCGGAAGGCCATCACGTCCTTGCCCGCGATGCGGACGGTGCGGATCGCCGCGAAAGGGAAATTCTCCAGCGACAGCGCGTCGGGGTCCTCGACGACCTTCTGCAAATTGACGCGCGCGTTCGGGCCCCAGATGCCGACGGTCACGTACTTCTCGGTCACGTCGGTGACGGTGACGTCGAGCCCGCGATCCTGCGCCACGCGGCGCATGTAATGGACGTCGCGCGGGCCCGCATCGGCGCCGTTCACCAACCGGCAGCGGTCGGGCAGGCGGAAGACGGTGAAGTCCGCGCGCACATTGCCCTCGTCATCCAGGAAATGGGTGTAGACGCCCTTCCCCACCGTCGCATCGCCGCCGACCTTGGCCGCGCACAGCCATTCCATCAGCGCGACATGATCCGGCCCTTCGATATCGGTGATATGGAAGTGCGACAGGTTGATGAGCCCGCAATCGGCGCTCAGCTCCAGCTGTTCGGCATTCGACACGCGCCAGAAATGGCGATTGTCCCACTCGTTCTCGCGCACCGGCACCTGATCGGCGTATTTCTCCAGCAGATGCTCGTTCGCGGCATAGCCGTGCGCGCGTTCCCAGCCGCCCAGCTCCATGAAATAGCCGCCCAGCTCCTTCTCGCGCTCCCAGAAGGGCGAGCGGCGGATGCCGCGCCCGCCCGCGAACGGCTCGCGCGGGTGGACCGGCGGATTGTAGATCTTGGCCGCCGTCTCCAGACAGCGTTCCTCGATGAACTTCGGCTCGAGCTGGAACGGGTTGAAGCGCGCATAATCGATGCTGGCATGGTCGATCGCGGTGCGCCCGTCGGTCATCCAGTCGGCGACCAGCTTGCCCATGCCGGGGCCGTCCTTCACCCAGATGCCAACCGCATACCACAGGCCGCGCACCTTCTGGCTCTCGCCGATCGACGGCCCGCCGTCGGTGGTCGTTTGCAGCAGCCCGTTGAACGAATGGCTTTCGTTATAGCCCAGCTCGCCCAGGATCGGCGTCAGCTCCATCGCGCGCTCCAGCGGCGCGATGATCTGCTCCATCTCCAGGTCGCGCTGCGACGGCGAGAGGCGGGCGAATTCCTTTTCCAGCAGATCGCGCGGATGGACGAGGCGGGGCGCATGCTCCTCGTAATAGCCCCATTCGATCTGGCCGCCCTCGGTCGTCTTGGGGTCGCCGGTGTCGCGCATATAGGCCGAATTGCCCTGATCGCGCAGCAGCGGATAGCCGATGTCCTTCCCCGTCCCCTCGAACGCGGTATAGGGCCCGAAGAAGGTCAGCGGATGGTCGACCGGGAAGACCGGCAGGTCCTCGCCCGCCATTTCCGCGATCAGCCGCCCCCACAGGCCCGTGCAGACGACGACGTAATCCGCCATGATCGTGCCGCGCGTCGTCACGACGCCCTTGATCCGCCCATCCTCGATGATCAGCGATTCCGCCTGATTGTTGGCGAAGACGGTGAGCGCGCCGGCATCCACCGCCTGGTCGATCAGCTTGCCCGCCACCGTCTGCGACCGCGGCACGACCAGCCCTGCATCCGGATCCCACAGCCCGCCCTGGATCAGGCTTTCCTCGATCAGCGGGAATTTCGCCTTGATCGTCGCGGCGTCGACCAATTCCGCGCGCGTGCCGAACGCCTTGCCCGAGGCGACCTTGCGGCGGATCTCGTCCATCCGCTGATCATCGCCGACGCGCGCGACCTCCAGGCCGCCGATCCGCGAATAATGCCCCATCTTCTTGAAGAAGTTCATCGAGTAGAGCGTCGTCCACGTCGTCAGATAATCGTGGCTGGTCGCGTAGCAGAAATCGGAGGCATGCGCGGTGGAGCCGATGTCGGTCGGCACGCCCGACTTGTCGATGCCGACGATGTCGGTCCAGCCCCGCTCGACCAGATGGTGGACGACCGATGCGCCGACGATGCCGCCGACGCCGACGATCACGACACGGGCCTTTTCGGGGAGCGCAGCCATTCTCTATTCCTCTCGGTACGGGATCGCGCCGACGCAGCGCGGTGATGGGGGCGTGACCATGGTCGACGCGGCGCTCAGGGCGTGAACACCACCGTCCGGTGGCTGTTGAGCATCACCCGCCCTTCGAGGTGGTATTTGACCGCACGGGCCAGCACGCGCGATTCGATGTCGCGCCCGGCGGCGACGAAATCCTCGCTCGTCATCATATGGCTGACGCGCTCGGTTTCCTGTTCGATGATCGGCCCTTCGTCGAGGTCGGGCGTGACGTAATGCGCGGTCGCGCCGATCAGCTTCACGCCACGCTCGTGCGCCTGGTGATAGGGCTTGGCGCCCTTGAAGCTCGGCAGGAACGAATGGTGGATGTTGATCACCCGGCCGTACAGGCGTTCGGACAGATCGTTCGACAGCACCTGCATGTAGCGGGCGAGCACCACCAGCTCCGCCCCCGTTTCCTCGACCAGCGCGAGCAGCTTCTGCTCCTGTTCGGCCTTGTTCTCCTTGGTGACCGGCCAGTGATGGAAGGGCACGCCCTCGATCTGAGCCGCGGCGCGCGCGCCGTCGTGATTGGAGACGATCGCGACGACCTCGGCGTTCAGCCAGCGCACTTTGATTTGGTAGAGCAGGTGGTGCATCGCATGGTCGAACTTCGAGACCATGATGATGATCTTCGGGCGTTCGGCGACGTCGACGACCGTCAGGTCGAGCGCGAAGCGGGCGGTGGCGGGGCGCAGCGCCTCCTCTATCGCATCGCGCGTCACCCAGGCGGGAACGGTGATCGCGATCCGCAGGAAGAAATGGTCCGCCTGCCGATCCCAGAACTGGTTCGATTCCAGGATATTGCCGCCCATATGCGCCAGGACGGTGGTCACGGTGGCGACGATACCGGGCTGGTCCTTACAGCCCAGCCGTACGACATAGGTTTTCTCGGTCATGGACGGCCTTTCGATGGCTCAGAGCTGGCGTTCGAGTTCGGGCAGGACGTCGAACAGGTCGCCGACCAGGCCGTAATCGGCGACCTGGAAGATCGGCGCGTCCGCATCCTTGTTGATCGCGACGATCACTTTGGCGTCCTTCATCCCGGCAAGATGCTGGATCGCGCCGGATATCCCGCAGGCGATGTAGAGTTCGGGGGCGACGACCTTGCCCGTCTGGCCGACCTGCCAGTCGTTGGGCGCATAGCCGGCATCGACCGCGGCGCGCGACGCGCCGACCGCCGCGCCCAGTTTGTCGGCGAGCGGCAGGATCGTCGCCTGGAACTGCGCCGCCGAACCGAGCGCCCGGCCGCCCGACACGACGATCCGCGCCGCGCCCAGATCGGGCCGGTCGCTCGCCGCGAACCGGTTCTCGACGAAGCGCGACAGGCCGGGATCGCCGGCATTGCCGCCATCGCCGATCATGACGACGTCGGCGGTGCCATCGCCCGCTGCGGTGGGCGCAAAGGCCGCCGTGCGGACGGTGACCACCTTGACGGCGTCACGCGATCGCACCGTCTGGATCGCATTGCCGGCGTAGATCGGCCGCTTGAACGTGTCGGGCGCGACGACCTCGACCACTTCGGACAGTTGCATCACGTCGAGCAGCGCCGCGACGCGCGGCAGCACGTTCTTGCCGGTGCTGGTCGCCGGTGCGACGATCGCGCCATAGTCCTTGGCCAGCGCCACGATCAGCGCGGCGGTCGGTTCGGCCAGCCGATGCTCGAAGGCGGGTGCGTCGGCCAGCAGGACGCGGCGCACGCCGGGCAGCCGCGCCGCCGCTGCCGCAACGCCATCCGCACCCCGCCCCGCGACGAGGATATCGACCGCCTCGCCCATGCGCGATGCGGCGGTCAGTGCCCGTGCGGTCAATTCGGACAGGGCGACATTGTCATGTTCGGCAAGCAGCAGGACGGTCATTTCCGGGCTCTCCCGATCGCGGTCACAGGACACAGGCTTGGGCCTTCAGCGTGTCGGCCAGCTCGGCGACCGAGGCGACGCGGACACCCGGTCCGCGCATGGCCGGCTCTTCGGTCGACAGGATCGCCAGGCGCGGCGCGACGTCGATCCCGAAGTCCGCCAGCGCGCGCTCCTCGAGCGGCTTTTTCTTCGCTTTCATGATGTTGGGCAGCGTCGCATAGCGTGGCTCGTTGAGGCGCAGATCGACCGAGACGACCGCGGGCAGCGCGACATCGATCACCTGCAGCCCGCCATCGACCTCGCGCGTCACCGTCGCCCGCCCCTCCGCGACCGCGATGTGCGATGCGAACGTCGCCTGCGACCAGCCGAGCAGCGCCGACAGCATCTGCCCGGTCTGGTTGGCATCGTCGTCGATCGCCTGCTTGCCGAGCAGGACCAGGCCGGGCTGCTCGTCGTCCACCACCGCCTTCAGCAGCTTCGCCACCGCGAGCGGTTCGGGCATTGCGTCCGCGCGGATCAGGATGGCGCGGTCCGCGCCCACGGCCAAGGCGGTGCGCAAGACGTCCTGCGCCGGGGCCGGGCCGATCGAGACGACCAGGATCTCGCTCGCGACCCCGGCCTCCTTCAGGCGAACCGCTTCTTCCAACGCGATTTCGTCGAACGGATTGATCGACATCTTCACGTTGGCGAGGTCGACGCCCGATCCGTCGCCTTTGACGCGAATCTTGACGTTATGGTCGACCACCCGTTTGACCGGCACCAAGACTTTCATATTGCCGCCCCCCCGCCGCGCCGATCAGCGCAGATATGCAAGATTAGCCTTGAACCTCAGTAGGTTTGCGACAAGCTCTGCGGGGCGGGAAAGGATAATTGCGTCAGACCACCACAAACTCTACGACATGGGATGCAAGATCTCTCGAACTGGGGGCGGGTTGGAGCATGGCGCAATCGGTATTGGACGCGTCCTTGCGCCGTCGGGCGGCGGGCCTGCGTTTGTCGGTGGGTTTCATCCTCGCCCGACGCTTCACGCTCTGCGCCTTCGCCAATTTCGTCGACGTGCTGCGCCTTGCCGCGGACGAAGGCGATCGCAGCCGGCACATCGCCTGCGATTGGAAGGTGATATCCGACAGTTCGTCGCCGATCCCGTCGAGCTCCGGGATCGCCATCCAGCCCGATGAACACCTCGGCGACCCCGCCCGCTTCGACTATATCGTCGTGGTTGGCGGGCTGATCGACGAAATCGATGGGTTCGGCAGCGAATATACCGCCTATCTGCGCCGGGCGGCGGCGCTGGGGATACCGCTGGTGGGCGTCTGTACCGGTGCCTTCCTGCTCCACAGCGCGGGCCTGCTCGACGGGTATAAATGCTGCGTCAGCTGGTTCCATCATCGCGACTTTCTGGAACAGTTCGACGGGCTCGATCCGGTGTCCGACCGCATCTTCATCGTCGATCGCGATCGGCTGACCTGTTCGGGCGGCGCCAGTTCCGCGCATCTCGCCGCCTATCTGGTCGACCGCCACGTCGGCCGCGCGCAGGCGAGCAAGAGCCTGCACATCATGATCATCGACGAGGCGCTGGGCAGCGAAAAGGCGCAGCCGGGCGCGATGCTCAACTATCGCACCGACGATCCGATCGTGCTGCGCGCGTTGCTGATCACGCAGCAGAGCATCGACATGCCCTTGTCGGTCGCGGGCATCGCCGAACGAATGGGCAAGAGCAAACGGCAGCTCGAACGCCGGTTCAAGACCGCGCTCGGCGTCTCGCCGCAGGTCGCGTTCATGGACGTTCGGCTGTCGCTGGCGCAGCATATGCTGGAAACCACCGACAAGTCGATCACGGCGATCGCGGTCGAATGCGGCTTCTGCGATTCCTCGCACATGAGCCGCATGTTCCGGCGCCGCTTCGGCCGTTCGCCGCTGGAAGCGCGGGCGTCGCTGGCGGGCGCGCGCCAGACGGCAGCGGCCGCGACGACCGCGGCGCTGCCCCGGGCCGCCGCCGGCTAGGCTATTCGCCCCAGCTCACGCAATCGGCGATCCAGGGCTCTTTGTCGATCAGCTGCGCCAGCTTGCCGGCTTGCAGCAGCGCGGTCGACCGCGTCGCAATCTCCTGCGGCAGGCCGCCGAACTCGCCCCTGCGCGCGACCAATTGAATGCGGCGGCGGAAGCTCGCCCGCCGCATCGGCGCCACGCGCAGTCCCGGCAGCAGCTCCAGCTGGCTCGCCAGGCATAACGGCGTGGTAATGCTCCATCCAACGCCCGCAGCGACGCTGGACACCTGCTGAAACGTCGAATCCACCTCGATCACGTTGGGCATTTGCATCCGCATCCGCGACAACTGCCTCTCAATCCGCTGCCCCATCGCCGACAGCAGCGAATAGCGCACGAGCGGGAGATCCGTCAGCGTCTCGATCGGCTCCAGCGGGCCCACGTATTCAGCCGGCGCGATGATGACGAAGGCCTCGTCCATGATCGGGAAGTGTTCAACCTCCTCCAAATTTTCGAGCTGGCTCGACCCGGTGATGAGCAGATCGATACTTCGCGACAGGAACTCGCGCTGCTGCATGAGCGAGATACCCGATCGCATCTGCCAGCGCAGCGCGCGCGGACCGACCGCCTTCAGCAGCGGCGCGGTCAGGTGATTGGCGAGGCTTTCGGCCATTGCGATCGTGATGCAATCGGCCGGCCGGGCGGTTTCGTCGCGCACCTCACGCGCCAGCAGCTTCGCCGCGGCGATCAGCTCACCGCCGTCCCGGCGGAGCAGCTTGCCCGCCGGCGTCAGCGCCACCGGGCGCATCGTACGATCGAACAGGCGGGCACCGAGCGCCTGCTCCAGCTTCGAAATGGTCTGGGACACGGCGGACTGCGTCATGCCCAGGTGCCGCGCGCTTTGCGTCATCCCCCCGAGTTCGGCGGTGAGGATGAAGACCTCCACCGAATTGAGGTCGAAGCCGGGCGACAGCTTGGTGGACATGATCGGCTTTCAGCGTCCCCTATCCGCGATGCGGACGTTTATCGTGATCCGCGCGATATGGCGCCAGCGTCGTCGATCGCATCCGCATCACCGCGCTCGACCGATCAAGGGAGCGCCACGGTGCGCACAGCGTGTCCGCGCGCTTCGAGCCACGTCACGAGAGCGGCGAAGGGCAGCGCGACGGTGGCGGTGTTCCGCAACGGATGCACCGCGATCCGGTCGGCCCCGGCGAAAGCAGCGTCGAACACCAGCGATACCTCGCCGGGCGTCGTATTCGCGATCGCCAGCGGCGTCACCGAACCGGGCGAGACGCCGAGCACCTGCTCCATCTCGTCCGCCTTGCCGAACGAGAATTTGCCCGCCCCGAGCAGCTCCGCAAAGGCCTTCAAATCGGCACGCCGATCGCTTGGCAGGACGATCAGCCACAGCTGCTTGTGTTTGTCCTTCAGGAACAAATTCTTGGTATGCGCCGCCGGTAGCGCGTCATGGATCGCGGTGCTTTGGTCGACGGTGTAGACGGGGGGATGTTCAATCGTCTCGGTGGCGATGCCGGCTTTGGCGAATTCGGCGTATAATTCGTCTTCGGTCATGATCCACCATTCAGCATTCGGGGAAATTCACGGCAAGGCCGCCCTGCGACGTTTCCTTGTATTTGGCGTGCATGTCGGTGCCGGTGCGCATCATCGTTTCGATGACCTGATCGAGCGAGACGATATGCTGGCCGTCGCCGCGCAGCGCGAGCGAGGCGGCGTTGATCGCCTTGACGGCGCCGAAGGCGTTGCGTTCGATACAGGGCACCTGGACGAGCCCCGCGATCGGATCGCAGGTCATGCCCAGATGATGCTCCATCGCGATCTCGGCGGCATTTTCCACCTGCAGATCGGTCGCGCCCATCACCGCGGCGAGCCCCGCGGCGGCCATCGCGCTCGCCGTCCCCACCTCGCCCTGGCAGCCCACTTCCGCGCCCGAGATCGAGGCATTGAGCTTGGTCAGCACGCCGATCGCGCTGGCGGTGAGGAGCATGTCGTGCATCCCGGCACGATCGGCACCGGGCCAGAAGTCGCGATAATAGCGCAGCACCGCCGGCACGACGCCGGCCGCACCGTTCGTCGGGGCGGTGACGATACGGCCCCCCGCCGCATTCTCCTCGTTCACCGCAATCGCGAACAGGCTGACATGGTCCATGATGCTGTGCGGCGCCTGACGGTTGCGAAAGCGATCGCCGTCCAGCTTCTGCCGCAGCGGGCGGGCGCGGCGCGGCACCTTCAGCCGACCGGGCAGGATGCCATCGGTCTGCATCCCCCTGTCGATACAGGTCATCATCACGTCGATGATGCGATCGAGATAGGCGTCGAGCTCCGCCGCCGAGGTGCGCGACAATTCGTTCGCACGCATCACCTCTGCAATGCTGAGACCATGGCAGCGGCAGATGGCGAGGAGTTCCTCGGCGCGCCGGAAGGGGAATGGCGGCGGCGCCTCGTCCTCTTCCAGCGTCGCGTCGCCGACCCGATCCTCGGGAACGATGAAGCCGCCGCCGATCGAGCACCAGCGTTCGCTGACCACCACCGCCCCGTCGGCATCGAACGCGGTGAAGCGCAACGTATTGGGATGGACAGGCGTCTCGCTGTCGCGGTCGAACACGATGTCGGTTTCGGGATCGAAGGCGATGGCGCGACCCGCCACGACCAGGCTGCGATCGGTACGCGCCTGCTCCACCACCCGGTCGATCTGCTCCGGCTCGATCGTGTCCGGCAGGAAGCCCGCCAGGCCCAGCACGACCGCCGTGTCGGTCGCATGGCCCGTCCCCGTCCAGGCGAGCGAGCCCAGCAGGTCGCAGCGGATGCGGGCGAAGGTCGAACCCCGCAAGGTGCTGGCGAACGCGTGGGCGGCCCGCATCGGCCCGACGGTGTGCGACGACGACGGCCCGATGCCGATCCGAAACAGGTCCCGTACGCCGAGCATCGCTTACGCCTCAGCCTCGGCGATCCGCAGCAGCCCTTCGACATAGCGGGCGAACGAGCGCCACACCTCGATGTGGAAGCGGTCGGGCGCGCGGCGCCACAGGACGATCTCCGCCTTGTCGTACATCGTCCGGGTACACATGCCGACGGGGAAGCCGCGGAGCGACAGGTCCAGCGCGCAGCCGCTCGCCAGCAGCGTTTCCGCATCGACGGCGCCGTCTATTACTTCCAGCGCAACCTGGCGGTGGCTGACGTCGACGAGCGAACACAGGGCATCGCCCAGCCGCGCCTGCAACGAGGCCACCCAATCGTCCGGTGCGTCCGGCGCCAGCAGCAACCATTCGTCCGGCCCGAGCCACAGCGCGGACAGCCCGGCAGCCTCGGCCGAGCGGCAGGCCTCGATCGGCAGTGCGACGCCCAGGCGCTCTGCGACCGTGTCGATCATCGTTGCCGGGCACCGCAAGACGGCGCGCCCGGCATGTCCCAGCGGGCGGATCGACGCGGTGCTGCCTGAGAAGGGCGTGGCGGGAGACAGGTCAGACATCGATGCGGGTGCCTTCCGGATCGTAGAAGATGGGCGAGACGACTTGCACCGCGATCGGCCCTGCCGGCATCGGGATGTGCAGCGTTTCGCCGAGCCGCGCACGACCGCCGCGCACCAGCGCTAGCGCGATCGGCGCGTTCACCGCCCCGCTGTAATAGGCCGAGGTGACATGGCCGATCGGTGTCGTGGCGGCGGACGGCGTGACGATCTGTGCGCCTTCCTCCAGCACCGTGCGACCATCGACCGTCTTGAGGCCGACCAGCTGTTTGCGATCGGGCGCGGACATCGCCGGGCGCGCGAGCGAGCGCTTGCCGACGAAATCGGGCTTGGCCTTGCCGATCGCCCAGGAAAGGCCGACGTCGTTGGGGGTGACCGTGCCATCGGTTTCCTGGCCGACGATGATATAGCCCTTTTCGGCGCGCAAAACGTGCATCGTCTCTGTGCCATAGGGCACCATGTCGAACGCCTTGCCCCGCGCCCAGATCGCCTCCCACACCATGCGGCCGTAACCGCTCGGCACGTTCACCTCGAAACCCAGTTCGCCCGTGAAGCTGACCCGCATCAGCCGCATCGGCACGCCGCAGATGCGCGCGTCGGCGATGCTCATGTGCGGGAAGGCCTCGGCCGAGACGTCCAGCCCCTCGATCAGCGGCGCGATCACCTCACGGGCGCGGGGGCCCTGCACGGCGATGACCGACCATTGTTCGGTGGTGGAAGTGAGCCAGACGTTGAGGTCGGGCCATTCGGTCTGGAGATAGTCCTCCATCATGTTCAGCACGCGCGCCGCGCCGCCCGTCGTGGTGGTGACGTGGAAGCGATCCGCCGTCAGCCGCCCGACCACGCCGTCGTCCATCACGAACCCGTCCTCGCGCAGCAGCACGCCGTAGCGGCATTTGCCGACGCCGAGCTTGGTCCAGGCGTTGACGAAGAAGCGGTTCATGAACTCGGCCGCGTTCGGGCCGACCACCTCGATCTTGCCGAGCGTCGAGGCATCGAAGATGCCGACGCCCTGCCGGACGGCGACGCATTCGCGGTTGACCGCCGCGTGCATGTCCTCAGCCCCGCGCGGGAAGTAATGCGCGCGGCGCCAGTTGCCGACATCCTCGAACGCGGCGCCGTGTTCCTTGGCCCAGTCGTTGATCGCGGTGATGCGCGCCGGATCGAACAGATCGCCGCGCGCATGGCCCGCCAGCGTGCCGAAGGTCACCGGCGTATAGGGCGAGCGGAAGGTCGTCAGCCCGATCTCGGGGATCGACCGCCCCGTCGCCTCCGACACGATGCCCAGCGCGTTGATGTTGGACAGCTTGCCCTGGTCGGTCGCCATGCCGGTGGTGGTGTAGCGTTTGACATGCTCGATCGACAGGAACCCCTCGCGCGTGGCGAGCATGATGTCCTTGGCGGTCACGTCATTCTGCCAGTCGACGAACGCCTTGGCCTTCGTCAGGTCGCTCGTCGTCGGCGCGGCGCCCATATAGCCGCCCACGCCCTGGGCGTGGCGGACGGACACGGCGGGCACCGCAGCCGGTGCGGACGGGGTGAAGCCCGCGGCCGACGCTGCGTCACGCCCCGCGTCGATCCCGTCGGCGATCGCTTCCGCCAGCGCGAAGCGGCCGCGGCACGCGCCCGCCGATCGCTCCGCCTCGGCGGAGACGGATGGCAGATAGGCCTGGAGCGCCTCATCCCAGGCGAGCTTGCCGCGCGACTGCGAGAAGAGGTGGACGCTGGGGGTGAAGCCGCCCGCCATCAGCACAGCATCGCAAGGATAACGGCGCGTCGCCCCATCGGCGGTGATGGTGATCGACGCGACGCGCAGCCCGCCGGTCGTCCCGTCGATCTTCGCGTCGGTGACGACCGGCAGGCCCGCCAGCCGTGCCGCCTCCGACACGGCGGAGCGCGGGCGGATATCGGCGACCGCCGCGACCGTGACGCCCGCCGCCGCCATCTCCTGCGCGACGCGATAGGCATTGTCATGGGCGCCGACGATGACGATCGTCCGCCCCACCGCGACGCCATATTGCTGCAGATAGATACGTGCCGCATCCGCCAGCATGATGCCGGGCCGGTCGTTGTCGGGGAACACCAGCGGGCGTTCGATCGCACCGGTCGCGAGCACCACCTGCGCCGCCCGCACTTGCCACAACCGCTCGCGCGGGCGGCCGTGCGCCGGCGCCGCGAGGTGATCGGTCAGCTTTTCGGTCAGGCCGATCCAATTGTGCGGATAATAGCCGAAGGCGATCGTGCGGGGCAGCAATGTGACGTTGGGCAGCGCGGCGAGTGCCGCCAGTGCGTCGTCCAACCAAGCGGCCGCCGGCTGCCCCGCGATGTCGGTATCGACCGCCGCCAGCAGCGATCCGCCGAGCCGCGCGCGATCGTCGCACAGGATCACCCGCGCGCCGGTCTCCGCCGCCTCACGCGCCGCGACGATGCCGGCGGGGCCGCCGCCGATCACCAGGACGTCGCAATGGGCGTAGCGCTGCGTATAATGATCGGGGTCGGGATCCGACGGTGCGACGCCCAGCCCCGCCGCCTCGCGGATGCGCGGCTCGTACAGCCGGTCCCACGCCTCTTTCGGCCACATGAACGTCTTGTAGTAGAAGCCCGCCGGGATGAAGCGGCTGAGCAGCTTGTCGTTGACCGCCATGCGGTCGTTTTCCAGGCTGGGGTGCCGGTTCTGGCTGACCGCATCGAGCCCGTCATACAGCTCGACCTGCGTCGCCAGCAGATTGGGCGCGTAGCGCGAGCGGTCGCGCCGGATGCCGACCAGCGCGTTGGGCTCGTCCGCGCCCGCGCCCAGAACGCCGCGCGGACGGTGATATTTGAACGATCGGCCGACCAGATGCACGCCGTTCGCGAGCAACGCGGAGGCGAGCGTATCCCCCTCCCGCCCCGCATAGCGTTTGCCGTCGAAGGTGAAGTGGATCGTCGTGTCGCGGATCACGGTGCCGCGCGCGATCCGGTGATCGGCGGTCTTCATGCGCACTCCACCTCCGGGGCCTGTTCGCCGACCTTGTACGTCGCCAGGAAAACGTCGCTGCGCGTGTCGCGGATGGCGTTGAAGAAGCGCCCGCACCCGTGCAGGTGCCGCCACCGTTCGGCATGCGCGCCCTTCGGGTTGGAGCGCGTGTAGAGATACGTCGTCCAATCCTCGTCATTCAGATCGGCCGGGCGCACGGGGCGGTCGATATGCGCCTCACCGGCGTAGCTGAACTCCAGCTCGGGCCGCTGGCCGCAATAGGGACAGGTGATGAGCAGCATCGGTGCGCCTCTCAGTGGGCGACGGCGGCGGCGGCCGCCTCGTCGATCATATAGCCGTCGCGGAAGCGCTCGATCGTATAGGGCGCGTTGATGGCATGCGGCGCGTCGTTGGCGATCGTGTGGGCGAGCAGATGCGCCGCGCCGGGCGTCGCCTTGAACCCGCCGGTGCCCCAGCCGCAGTTGACGTACAGGCCCTGCACCGGCGTCTTGGCGATGATCGGCGAGCGATCGGGCGTCACGTCGACGATGCCGCCCCAGCTGCGCAGCATCCGCATCCGGCGGAACTGCGGGAACAGCTCGCAGATCGCCTCCAGCGTGTGGGTCGCGATGTGCAGGCCGCCGCGCTGGGTATAGCTGGTATAGGCGTCGGTGCCCGCGCCGATCACCAGCTCGCCCTTGTCCGACTGGCTCATATAGGCGTGGATGGTGTTCGACATGACGACGCAGGGGAAGATCGGCTTCACCGGCTCCGACACCAACGCCTGGAGCGGGTAGCTTTCCAGCGGCAGGCGGACGCCCGCCATGCCGAGGACGACACTGGTATGCCCCGCTGCCGAGACGCCGATCCGCTTCGAGGCGATGAAGCCGCGCGTCGTCTCCACGCCCGATACCGCTCCGCTCGCATCGCGGCGGATGCCCGTGACTTCGCAATTCTCGATGATGTCGACGCCCAGTGCGTCGGCGGCGCGGGCATAGCCCCAGGCGACCGCGTCGTGCCGCGCCGTGCCGCCGCGCCGCTGCAACGCCGCCCCCAGCACCGGATAGCGCATGTTGGGTTCGATATTGAGCGGCGGGCAGAATTCCTTGGCCTCTTCGGGCGTCAGCCATTCGTTGTCGACGCCGTTGATCCGGTTGGCGTGGACGTGGCGTTTGAACACCTGCACGTCATGGATGTTGTGCGCCAGCATCATCACGCCGCGCTGCGAGAACATGACGTTGTAGTTGAGCTCCTGACTCAACCCCTCCCACATCTTCAGCGCATGGTCGTAGAGCGCGGCGCTCTCGTCGAAGAGATAGTTGGAGCGGATGATCGTCGTGTTGCGGCCGGTATTGCCGCCGCCGATCCAGCCCTTCTCCACCACCGCGACGTTGCGCATCCCGAACTGGCTGGCGAGATAATAGGCCGCGCCCAGCCCGTGCCCGCCGCCGCCGACGATGATCGCGTCATAGGAGGGTTTGGGCGCAGCATTGCGCCACTGGGGCTTCCACCCCTTGTGCCCGCCAAGTCCCTGCCGGAACAGCGAGAATGCGGAGAAGCGCTGCATCAGCCGCGCGCCGTGTCGTAGATCGGATAGCGATCGCACAGGGCGATCACGTCGCCCCGTACTGCGTCGATCAGTGCCTGCGGCACCTCCCCTTCCGACGCGGCGTCGAGAATGCGGTTGATGAGGCGCCCCACCTGCTGGATGGCGGCGACGTCGAACCCGCGGCTGGTCAGGGCGCCGCTCCCCAGGCGAATACCGGATGTCACGGCGGGTTTCTCCGGATCGAACGGGATGCCGTTCTTGTTGCAGGTGATGCCGGCCTCATCGAGGACCTGTTCGGCGCGCTTGCCGGTCAGCCCCTTGGGGCGCAGGTCGACGAGGACGATGTGCGTGTCGGTGCCGCCCGAGACGATCGAATAGCCGTTGGCGGACAGCACCGCAGCCAGCGCCTGGGCATTCTCGACCACGCGGCGCGCATAGTCCTTGAAGGATGGGCGCAGCGCCTCACCGAACGCGACGGCCTTGGCGGCGATGACATGTTCCAGCGGCCCGCCCTGGATGCCCGGGAAGATGGCCGAGTTGAACTTCTTGGCCAGCGCCTCGTCATTGGTCAGGATCATGCCGCCGCGCGGCCCCCGCAGCGTCTTGTGCGTCGTCGTGGTGACGACATGCGCATGGTCGAGCGGATTGGGATGCACGCCGCCCGCGACCAGCCCGGCAAAATGCGCCATGTCGACCATCAGCAGCGCGTCGACCGAATCCGCGATCTCGCGGAACCGCGCGAAGTCGATCTGGCGGGGATAGGCCGATCCGCCTGCGATGATCAGCTTCGGGTGATAGTCGCGCGCCAGCTCGGCGACCGCGTCATAATCGATCCGCTGATCCTCCTCGCGCACGCCATAGGGGATGGCGTTCAGCCACTTGCCCGAAAAGGTCGGCGCCGCGCCGTGGGTCAAGTGCCCGCCATGCGCGAGGCTCATGCCCATCAGCGTCTCGCCGGGCTTCATCAGCGCGAACTGCACCGCCATATTGGCCTGCGCGCCCGAGTGCGGCTGAACGTTGGCGAACTTGGCGCCGAACAGCCGGCACGCACGATCAATCGCGAGCTGCTCGGTGACGTCGACATGCTCGCAGCCGCCATAATAGCGGCGGCCCGGATAGCCTTCCGCATATTTGTTGGTCAGGACCGAGCCCTGCGCCTGGAGCACGGCGGTGGAGACGATATTCTCCGACGCGATCAGTTCCAGCTTGTCGCGCTGCCGCCCGAGTTCGGCATTGATGGCCGCATCGACTTCGGGATCCGCATCGCGCAACGCACCGCCGAAAAACGCCGCTGTCGCGAAGCCCGGATCGGCGTCACCGCTGCGCATGCTCATCTCCGCCATGATGGCTCCCCCGTCATCGTCGAGCGCAGGATGAGGGCTCGCCGCCCACACCGCCGGGACAAGCGCGTCGCGCACCACGCAGATTTGCGACACCGTCCATCCGGCGCCCAAGTGACGAGGGACACGCACAAAACATCAGGCGCAGACCTGCGCCTGCGCCTGATGTGTGGTGTTGTCGGTGATGCTGTTGCGGCGAGCGCGCCCGCGGGGAATGCGGATCAGCGATCCCGTACGATCCCGACGCCCGGTTGCGATGGGGTCCGTCTCACGCGATGTGGCTTATGCCTAGCGCTGCCGCGCTTCCCATCCCTTGGAGCGGTAATATTCCGCGTTCGAGGCGGACAGCGCCGGACGCCCCAGGATGTGATCGGCTGCCTTCTCGCCGATCATGATCGTCGGCGCGTTGAGGTTACCGGTCGTGATCGACGGCATCACCGAGGAATCGACGACGCGCAGGCCCTCGATGCCATGCACCCGCAGCATCGGGTCGACCACCGCCATCGCGTTCGACGCCTCGCCCATCGCGCAGGAGCAGGACGGATGATAGGCGCTTTCGACGTGCGTGCGGACGAAGGCGTCGATCGCCGCGTCGTCGGTGACGTCCGCACCGGGCTGGATCTCGCGCCCGGCGTAGGGCGCCATCGCCGGCTGGGCGAAGATCTCGCGCGTCAGGCGCACGCATGCGCGCATCTCGGTCCAATCGTCCGGATGGCTCATATAGTTGAAGCGGATCGAGGGCTTCTCCGCCGGATCGGCGCTGCGCAGGCGGACATGCCCGCGGCTCTTCGATCGCATCGGCCCGACATGCGCCTGGAAGCCGTGGCCGGTCGCGAGCGACGACCCGTCGTAGCTTACCGCCAGCGGCAGGAAGTGATATTGGATGTCCGGATAGGCGACCCCGGCACGGCTGCGGATGAAACCGCAGCTTTCGAAATGATTGGTCGCGCCCAACCCGCTTTTCCCGAACAGCCAGCGCGCGCCGATCAGCGCCTTTCGCAGCGGATGCATCGCCGGGTAGAGGGTGATCGGCAGTTTGGATTCGATCTGGAAATAGAATTCCAGATGGTCCTGCAAATTCTCGCCAACGCCCGGAAGATGATGGACCGGTGTAATCCCAAGCGCGCGCAATTCGTCGGCCGGGCCGATCCCCGACAGCTTCAGCAGTTGCGGCGAATTGATCGGCCCGCCCGCCAGGATCACCTCGCGCCGGGCGTGGACGACCGTCTCCACGCCGTTGCGGCGATAGACGATCCCCGTCGCCCGTCGCCCGTCGAGGACGATGCGGCTGGCCAGCGCATGGGTCACCACGGTCAGGTTCGGGCGGCGCATCGCCGGTTTGAGATAGGCACTGGCGGCGCTCCAGCGGCGTCCGCGATGGACGGTCATGTCCATCCGGCCGAAGCCTTCCTGCTGGTAGCCGTTGATGTCCGCCGTTTCGGGATAGCCCGCTTCGCGCGCGGCATCGATGAAGGCGCGGTATAGCGGATTGGCCAATTGGCCATATTGCGTGTGGAGCGGCCCGGCGTCGCCGCGCCAGGCGTCACCGCCTTCCTGCCGCGTCTCCGCGCGCCGAAAATAGGGCAGTACGTGGCGATAGCCCCAGCCGGTCGCGCCTTCCCCTTCCCATCGATCGAAATCGGCGGGATTGCCGCGCACATAGACCATGCCGTTGATCGAGGACGAACCGCCGATCACCTTGCCGCGCGGCGTATGCATCCGTCGACCGCCCAGATGCGGTTCCGGCTCCGTCTCATATTGCCAATTGTAGCGCGCCATGTTCATCGGGATCGACAGCGCGCTGGGCATCTGAATGAAGACCGAGCGATCGGACCCGCCCTGTTCGAGCACCAGCACGCTATGCCGTCCATCCTCGGTCAATCGCGCGGCGAGCACGCACCCCGCCGATCCGGCGCCGACGATGATGTAATCGAAGCTGTCGGTCATCAGCGCTACCTCAATAGGGGCAGTCGATGTCGGCCATCGCGACATAGACGCTCTTCAGACGGGTATAATGTTCGATGGCGGCCAGCCCGTTTTCGCGACCGATGCCGGACGCCTTGTAGCCGCCGAACGGAAGCTCGATCGGGGTGATGTTGTACTGGTTGATCCAGCACGTCCCAGCCTCCAGCCGCGCGATCACGCGATGCGCCCGCGTGATGTCGGCGGTGAAGACGCCCGCGGCGAGCCCGAATTCGGTCGCATTGGCGCGGGCGACGACCTCGTCCTCGTCGTCGAACGGCAGCACCGTCATCACCGGGCCGAACACCTCGTCACGCACGATCGAGGCGCGGTCGTCCTGCGCGACGAAGATCGTCGGCGCGACGAACCAGCCGCGCGCCAGATCACCATCGGTCAGCCGATTGCCGCCCGCCAGCAGCCGCACGCCCTCGCGCCGGGCGCGCTCGATATGGCCGAGCACGATGTTCATCTGCGTCTCGGACACCAGGGGCCCGATCTGCGTGGCGGGATCGAGCGGATCGCCGACGACGAGTCGCGCGGTGCGCGCCGCCAGCCGCTCCAGAAAATCGTTCAGCACCGATCGATGGACGAACACGCGGGTGCCGTTCGAACAGACCTGACCGGTGGAATAGAAATTGGCGAGCATCGCGCCGGACACCGCATTGTCGAGCGCGGCATCCTCGAACACGATCAGCGGCGACTTACCGCCCAGTTCCAGCGTCACCGCCTTCAGCCCCGGCGCGGCCGCCGCCATCACCGCCCGCCCCGTCGGCACCGATCCGGTCAGCGAGACCTTGGCGATGTCCTTATGGGTGACGAGCGCGCGGCCGAGCGGGCCGTAGCCCTGCACGACCTGGAATATGCCATCCGGCAACCCTGCGTCGCGGAACACCGACTCCAGCGCTGCTGCGGTCAACGGGGTCTGTTCGGCGGGCTTGAAGATCATCGCATTGCCGCACGCCAGCGCGGGCGCCGCCTTCCAGCAGGCGATCTGCAACGGATAGTTCCACGCGCCGATGCCGGCGACGACGCCCAGCGGCTCGCGCCGGGTATAGCCGAACGCTTCCGCGCCCAGATCCAGATGCTGCCCCGCCACCGTGGCGGCGACGCCGGCATAATATTCCAGGCAATCGGCACCGGACAGGACGTCGACCGCCTCTGTCTCCTGCACGGGTTTGCCCGTGTTGAGCGTTTCGATCCGCGCCAGTTCGACGTTGCGCTCGCGCAGGATGTCCGCGGCACGGCGCAGGATGCGGCCGCGCTCGCGCGGCGCCAGTGCCGCCCATCCCGGTTGCGCGGCGCGGGCGCGGGCGATGGCAGCCTCCAGCGCAGGCGTGTCCGTCACCGCGATGCGCGCAAGCGCCTCTCCCGTCGCGGGATTGCACGGCACGATCTCGCGGCGCGGCGGCGCGGCAACCGGCATTGCGGCGAGGCGGCTATCGACGAACGATCCCAGCAAATGGCGTGCGCTATCGCCGTCGATCTCGCTCCACCCCGACAGCGCGCCGCGCAGCCATACGCCATCGATCATCGCCGCGATCGTCGCCGCGAGCGCGGGCGCTTCCTCGGCCGGCACCAGCGCGCGGAGCGGATGGCGCAGGTTGGACAGCATGCGGCGCTGATAGACGTGCTGGATGCGGAACAGGCGCGGCTGGTGCCGGACGTGTCCCCAAAAGGCCAGCCAGACCTTGCTGGTCGTGCCGTCGAGCTCTTCGGGCGCCAGGTTCGTGTCGATCACCGCCTGCAGACGCTCGCGCGGCCCCTCCGCCTGCGCGAGACGCAGGCGCAGCCGTGCGCCGAGGCGCGACAGGAGCAGGCGGAACGCTGCCTCCAGCAGCCCTTCCTTGTCGCCGAAGTAATGCGCCACCAGCCCTGGCGACACGCCCGCTCGCCCCGCGATCTGGATCAGCGTCGTGCCGACGAACCCTACTTCGGACAGACTGTCGATCGTCATTTCGACGAGCTGTCTGGCGCGGCCATCGTCAGCGATCGGCGAGGAACGGGGCATAAGCAACGGGTCCTGATCAGACGTTCAATGTTGGAGCGGCGTAGCCACAAGCGTGCTGTGATTCAAAGAAGACGCCGCCATCTACAATGTGAGCCTGTGTTGAACGACCAGTCAATGCCCGTATCGTGACGTGGCATCTATCTGGGCGCTGACGCAGCGGCATGGGACAGTCATGTCACCCCGGCAGCACTGACAGGTGGTGCGACACCCCGATCACCACCGCGGCGAGCGCCAGCGCGGCGAAGGGCAGGATGCCGGCGCGCGGCGGATCGGGCAGTCGCGCCTCCTCGGGTTGCGCGGCGGCGGGAAACCGGCCGCCGTCCTGGATATAGTGGCGGAAGACGAACACCGGCAGGATCAGGGCCGCGGCGATGAGGCCGTTGCGCAAGGTGCCGGGCCCCCACACCTCCGCCCCCGCGCCGAGCAGCACCAGATTGACGAAGCCCAAAGCGGCACCCACGCCGAGCAGCCAGGTCGGCGCACGGAACGGGCGCGGCCAGTGCGGCCGGTCGATGCGGTGGATCCAGCCCGCCTGCAGGTTGAGGAAGATGAAGATCATGTAGCAGACGTTGGAGAGCATCAGGACCATGAAATAGTCCGACATCATCAGCAGGATCAGGTTGAAGGCCAGATCGGTCCACATCGCCGCGGTCGGCGCACCGTGGCGATTGACCCGCGACAGATACCGCGGCAGCCAGCCGTCGACCGAGGCCTGATACAGCGTGCGCGACGATCCCATCATCGACGACATGACGATCAGCAGCAGCGCCAGAATGAACATCGCAATGAACAGGTTGGTGACGATCACCCCGCCCTTGACGATGCTCGCCAGTGCCAGTGCCACGCCCGTCCCGTCATAGATGGCGGGGTTCGTCATGCCGCTGAGCCCCAGCGAGGCCTGGAATGCCAAAGGAACGAGCGTGAAGACCGCCAGACACAGCAACCCCGCCGAGATGATCGCCTTATAGGTGTCGCGGGCGGGGTCCTTGAATTCGCGCACGTAGCAGACCGCGCCTTCGAAGCCGTAGGTCGACCAGCCGGCCCCGAACAGGCCCGCCGCCAGCAACGTCAGCCCGGCGGCATTCCAGCTGCCGAAGCCGATATGGCCCGCCGCATCGCGCACGATCGGCAGCAGCGGAAACAGATGGTCGGACGGCAGATCGCCCGTCACGATCGGCACCAGCCCAACCAGCAGCAACGGGCAGAGGCAGACGAGCGCCAGCACCTTTTGCGTGCCGGCCGCGCGCGCCGCGCCTTGGTGCTGCAACAGGAAGGTCATGAGCAAAAACCCGGCGGCGATGATCGCGACCGCATTGATCCGCAGCGTCAGCCCGGGTTTTACGGCGCTCAGATCGAGCAGCGTGAGGTGCCACGTATTGATCGCCGCATCCGCCGGGAACAGGCTGGTCAGGACGTAACCGGCGGCCAGCCCCGTACCCAACGCGAGGACCGGAGACCAGGCGAGCCAATTGCACCAGACGGACACGGGCGCGACGAACTTGCTGTATTTGATCCAGGCCGCCGCGCCATATACCGAGGCGCCGCCAGACTTGTCGGGATACAGGCCCGCAATTTCGGCATAGACGAAGCATTGCAGGAAGCCGATCAGCACCGAGACGATCCAGACCGCCCAGGACGCCTGCCCGACCACGGTGGAAACGCCGCCCATCGTCAGCAGCACCCCGGCCGGAACGCCGCTGATCGCCCAGAACGCCCCCCGCCAATCCAGCGCACGCAGCAGCGTGGGGCGCGACGAAACGCCTGTGGCATGCCGGGCAGCGACCCTGCCGTCGCACGGTTCCGCGATCATCACCTCGTCCGCCATTCCGCCGCCCCCTTTTGATTTTGTACGGACCAGAGTCCTGCGACCGGCGCGTCACGCGCCGACGGCACCTCTCTGCCACCCGAAAGACATCACCCGTCCGCCCATGCGTGCGACATTGCCGGTCCACGACCGGACGCGGAAGCGCCGGCGGACCGAGCCGCGATGGCTCCAGCCGTCGATCGTTCGCGACGTCTCGGTGTCCGGCGCGCTGCCGGCTATGGACTGATGACTGGTCTGCCCGCATCGTCGCAGGCGGCACGCAACGGCATTTCGCATTCCGCACCTGCTCCCATGAAGGTCCAGTACGGCCGGATTCGGCGTTCAAATCTTCGCCGGTGACACAATTATTGCAAGATGCCTTGTTCGGTTGAACGATCAATCAGCAGTATGCATGATGAGCATAAGAGCGCGTTATGAAGCCTTGAGCGGCTGCGGATCGGCATGCCTCGCGCCGACTGGCTGCGAATAGCTAAGCGTCCACGTTTTGATATTAATTGATCGATTATTCAACGACTAAAGGCTGAGGCGCCCCAACGGCGCGGAATATGCCGCGACGCCAACCCGCGGAGCGTGAGCAATCGCCCCTGTCATTGCCCGTGCTCAGCGACCTAAGCCCGCGAGGACACAGCAATTTATTGCGATTGCGACGGGCCAGAGGGAGGCCATCGACCGCCCCGGGACCCCATCATGACGGCAGGAACCGCACGACGGCGCGACGCCACAAACGAACGTCAGAGGAGCCGTGACGCATAGGCCCAGCCTTCGGCGAAGGGCAACAAAAGTCCGGACTTATCAAATACAAATCACTTAACGCCCGGTATATACCAGCATATTCAAACCTCGTTTTTCGGTTTTACTGAGCAATTTTTATTCTCTCCGTCCTCACTTCAGTAACATTCCTCCTATATGAGCATTGCAGCAACGACTGACTGCGCGGCCCCCGCCAGCGATGTCGCATCTATACTGTGTTACTGTCGAATCCATTCAATCCGTTCCATCGCATCGTCGCAGGATAGTCGTCGATAAAGATCGGGGAGAGGCGGACTATCGACGTGCCGGTGTCACGATTGACCTTTCCCCAGTCGTGATGCCCGCCACACCAAAAGGGGGGTCATTCCATGCATCGCGAACACCGTTCGGGCGATCTTCGCCGCCTGTTGCTGTCTACGGTTACGACATGTGCCGTCTTGGCATGGTCCCCGATCGCTGCCGCGCAGGACAAGGAACACTCCGAGGAACACTCCAAGGATCAGGCCAAAGACTCGGACGACATCGTCGTCACGGCCCAACGGCGTGAACAAAAACTTCAGGATGTCGGTATCGCCGTATCGGTGATGACGGCGGATTCGCTGCGCGACATGAACGTGCAGACTGCGACGGATCTGACGCGCGCTGTGCCGGAATTGAAGATGAACGCCTATTCCAGCTCGCAGGTGGTGTTCAACATTCGCGGCGTGTCGCAGAACGATTATGGCGACCAGCAGGAGCCGCCCGTCGCCGTCTATCAGGACGACAGCTATTCCAGCTCGATCAACCTCGCCAGCTTCCCGACCTTCGACCTCGCACGGGTCGAGGTGCTGCGTGGGCCGCAGGGGACGCTGTTCGGCCGCAACGCGACCGGCGGCGCGGTGCAGTTCATCTCGAACCAGCCGACCCGCGAGCTGGACGGCTACGGCTCCGTCACGGTCGGAAGCTATGGGCAGATCATCACCGAAGGCGCCGTGTCGGGGCCGCTGACCGACAATCTCCAGGTCCGCGTCGCGGGCACCCGCAACCGGGACAAGGGGTACATCCGGAATATCAACCCGGGCGCGCCTGCACGCGGCGCCAACAATCACTGGGCCTTGCGCGGCATCGTGGCATGGCAGCCCAATGCGGATATCGAATCGACGCTGACGCTCCGCTACATGCGCGCCGACAAGGAACGGCAGGCCGGCCTGTATTCGCTGGTCGCGAGCTGTCCCAATGCCCGGCTGCAAGGCGAGGTGCTGGCCCCCGATCGCAACTGCGCCTATTGGGGGACCGGCCCGGGCGAAACGGGCGCGGGCTATCGCAACGACGCGATCAATCCCGCACGCGGCGGCGATCCGTACAAGACGGCGGCGACCGATCCCAGCTATGTCGATCGCAAGGTCTTCGGTGCGGACCTGAAGATCCAGGCACGCGTCTCGGATGCGGTGACGCTGGTCACGATCACCGATTACCAGCACGGCGACAAATTCTACACCGAAGACGGCGATTCCTCGCCCGCCAGCGGCGTGTACTTCACGCAAGGTTCGCGGATCGACCAATGGTCGCAGGAAGTCCGCCTGCAGGCCGATCTGGGCGCCAATCAGCTGACGGCCGGCGCCTTCGCCATGTCGATCGACGGCAATTACACCGGCAAATACGCCTCGCTCTTCTACGGCTACGACCCCACCGTCGCCTTTTCGCAGAACACGCGGTCCTACGCCTTCTTCGTGCAGAACGAATGGAAGGTTGCCGATCGCGTGACGCTGGTCGGTGGCCTGCGCTATTGGAACGATCGCAAGACCGGCCGCTATTTCGGGTCGGAACCCAGCACCGGCGTGTCGATCATCTTCAACCCGCGCCAGGTCGCCTATGGCTCGTTCGGCGTGATCCAACCGCGGACCGGCATCACCGCGACGCCGGCCGATGCCACCCCCGTGTTCGACGGGGTCACCGCGCGTGCGCTGATCAACTACAAGCCGACCGACCACGTGCTGCTGTATGCGAGCTATAACCGCGGGTCGAAGAGCGGTGGCTTCACCTTCTCGACGGGCACGCCCTTCCCCGGATCGGAGGCGGCAGCGCTGAACGGCATCAACTATCGGCCAGAAACGCTCAACGCCTGGGAAGTCGGCGCCAAGACGCGGCTTGCACCGGGCACGACGCTGAACCTGTCGGCCTTCTACTACGATTATAAGAATTATCAGGCCTTCGCCCAATATTCGACGGTGCAGACGGTCGTGAACCTGCCCGCAAAATCGGCGGGACTGGAGGTCGAGTTCGCGACGCGCCCGATCCGGGGCCTGACGCTACAGGCCAATGCGTCGTTCCTCGACACGAAGGTCCGCAACGTCGAGCTGCCCGATCTGGTCACCGTGGAAGACCATCGCCTGCCGCAGGCGCCAAGCTTTTCGGGCAACCTGCTGGCGCGATACGAGTTCGCGGTCGCGGGTGGCACCGCCTCGCTGCAGGCGGATGCGCAGCATTCGAGCAGCTTCTGCTTCACGGTGTTGTGCGCGCCGGTCGAGCGGGAGCGGGCGTACACGGTCGCCAATGCGCGCATCGGCTTTGCCGGCCCGGCGGACCGCTGGGACATCGCTCTGTTCGTCAACAACCTGTTTTCCGAGCGTTATCGCGTCTACGGCTATGACAACACGCTGTTCGACGGGACGGTTGCCGGCGTCTACGCCAAGCCCCGCACGTGGGGGCTGACCGGGACGGTGCATTTCGGCGGCTGATGACCGGCGGCGCCGCGCGGGACGCGATGGGATCGCATCCGCGCGGCGTTGCCCGTTCAGAAGCCCAGCCGCATGCCGAACTGCGCCGAGCGCGGCGCGCCGGGCGCCTGAAACGACGAGTGCAGCAATGGCCGTTCGCCGTCGATCACCGGCCCGGCAAAGGGCCGCGCGACGAACCGGCCGGCCGCGTCGAAGGCGGTCGCGCCAAGCTGCGCCGCGGTCGTGTAGCGTTTGTCGAACACGTTGCTCACTTGGACGTAGAGCGTGATGCCCCTGCCCGGTCGCACCTCTGCCGCGGCATTGGCCACCGCATAGGGGCGGGTGCGCCCCTCCCCCAGATAATAGACGCCGTCGGGCCGATGCGCGCCATTCTCGTTGCCGCGCGCGATCACGCCCGCGCTGGCGACGACGTCCGCGGAGAGCGTCAGCCAGCGTGTGGCATCGACCGTCACGGCGCCTTTGAGCAGGTGACGCGGGATCAACGGAATGCGGTCGCCGCGCGCGATGGCGATCGTACCCTCGAAGCCCGGTGCGGGGCCGTCGTTGCTACTATTGCCGGCGCCGCCGACCGTTTCCGCGCTGCGATAGGTCGCGTCTAGCAACGTGTAATGCGCCGACAGCCCGATCGCACCGAGCCGTGCCGACAGATCGAGGTCCGCGCCCTGCCGCCGGGTGCGGCCGAAGTTGCGGAAATAGCCGAAGCCGGTCTGGTCGCTGGCGACGAACAGGATGTCGTCGCGGCTGACGGTGCGGAACGCGCCCGCCCTCAGCCGGACGGTGCCGTGCGTCAGCGTCACCCCGCCCTCCACCGTCTGCGCGACGACCTGCGCGAGCGGCGGGTCGCCGGCGAGCGCATTCGGCAGACGGCACGGGCTGCGCGGATCGGCGCAACCGAGTTCGATCGCGGACGGCGCGCGGCTGGTCCGGGCAACCGCCAGATCGATTGCCACCGGCGCCAGCGGAGTCCAACGCAGCGCGACTGCGGGATTGAAGCGCTGGAAGCGGTGATCGCCATCCAGCGATCCCGTGCCACCGCCCGGTGTGATCCGGTCGCGGTTGCGCACGATCGTCCGGTCGAAACGACCCGACAGATCGACATGGACCGTCGGCGTGACGTCCAGCCCGTCGAGCGCGTAGAGACTGACGACACGGGTGCCTGCGGACAGATCGACGCGCACGTCGAACGCATTTTCCGACGCCTGCGTCCCGTCGGCGAAGGCGCCCGGTCCCGTCACCGCGACCACGCCACGATCGGGGGTCAGATAGCCGAATTGCGACGACTGGGTGAAGTCGGCATGCCCATCGACATAGGCCGCTCCCAGCGTCAACCGATTGGCGCCGGCGGTCCACGTCAGCTCTGCCGTCGCGCCCCATTCGCGCTGCCGGGTCGCGGTGCGGTTGACCAAGCCGTTGCACTTCTCGTTCGGCTCGCTGTTCAGCAGCACGTTGGCAATGCAGCGCCAGCGCGGAAACGGCGTGTTCGCCTGCGTTTCGCCAGCCGTGGGGACGCCCGAATAGCCCGCCGTCGCCAGAGCGGCGCGCTCTGCGGCATTGGGTTGGTACAGGTTCTCGCCCAACGCGCCTTCGTTGACGTCGCCGTTGACCGTGCGGGTGCGGATGCCACGGTAGAAGGCGTTGGCGGACAGCGTCAGACTGTCCGACAGCTCCTGCGACAGCGTCGCATTGCCGTACCAGCCGCGGTTCCGCGTCGTGTCGGGGTGCGTGTAGACGCTCGCCGAATCCTGCGCGAGCAGCCGCATCTCCTGCAGGCCGTTGCCGTTGAGGTCGCTGTCGGCGACACTGCCCGACAGCGCGATATCGGTGCCGCCATCGGCCCAGCCGAGCTTGCCGAACAGCTGGCCAGCGCGCGAGGGCGAATAGTCACGCCAGCCCCTTTCGCGGAAATAATCGGCAGAGGCGAACCAATGCCAACGCTTGTGCGTCCCGCCAACGGTCGCGCGCGTGACCGAGCGGCCGAAACTGCCATAGCCGATGTCGGCGGTCATGCCCGGATCGGATCGGCCGTCCTTGGTGCGGATCACCAGCGCGCCGCCCAGCGAATTGCGCCCGAACAGCGGGTTCGCGCCCGGCACCAGCGTCGTCGATCGGATCGCGGAGGTGGGGATCAGATCCCAGCTGACCACGTCGCCGAACGGCTGGTTCATGCGGATCCCGTCGAGGTAGACGGACAGGCCCTGCGGCGTGCCGAGCAGCGGCGATGCGGTGAAGCCGCGATAAGTGATGTCGGGTTGCAGCGGGTTGCCCTGCACCTCGTTGACGAACACACCCCCCGCGAGCCGGCGCAGATAGTCGGACAAGTCCAGCGCATGGCTGCGCGCGATCTGTTCGTCGGACACGTGCTGCGCGGGATAGCCGACGATATCCTCGCCCGGATCGACCAGCGGCGTGCCGACGATCACCAGCGGCTCGCCCCCGTCCTGCGCTGCGGGGTCAAGCGTCTGCGCCGCGGCAGGTGTCGCGACCAGCGCGGTCGCAGCCAGTAGACCATAGCGCATCGGACGCACCCCCGTCATCGCGCATCGATCCGCGGTAGCAGCGTGCGCTCCAGCATCGGATAGAAATGCGCGACCGAGCGCTGCAATTCGTATCGCGCCGCGGCCAGCGTCGCGAACCGGGCCGGGATCGGCAGATCGCCCGCCTCCACCATGTCGAGCCCGTCTGCGACCGCCCGGCGCAGCGCGGCGTCGAGCCAGTCGATCCAGTCGCCAGTCTGGTCGATGGCGGCATTGGGCGTCGGGTCGAACGGGCCATGGCCGGGTATCAGGGTGCGATGCCCCACCCCCTTCAGCCTATCGAGCGACCGCCGCCACGTCGGCAGCTCGGCATGCGGCGTCGAGGGCGCGCGATCGTGGAAGACGAGATCGCCCGCCACCAGCGTCCCCGTCGCCTCGTCGAGGATGGCGAGATCGTCGGCGCTGTGCCCCGACAGCGGCAGCATGCGGAACGTCCGTCCCCCCACGACCTCTTGCGGGCTCGACACGACATGACCCGGGATGCGCAGCTCGGTGCCGCGCATCCAGTCGCCCAGCAGGCGGTACATGCCACCGGCAAAGCCCGGCCCGTCGCGCGTCAGCGTCGCGATCAGTCCCGGTGTCGCCGCGACGATCGCCGGCGCGAACGCCGCGTCGCCATAGCTGTGGTCGGGATGGAGATGCGTGAGGTAGACGCGCGCCACCGGCTTGCCCGTCAGCGTCTTCGCCAGCGCCTGCAACGCCTCGCCATAGCGTAGCGACGGTCCCGCATCGATCAACACCGGACCGGCATCGGTGGCGATCAGCGTGATGTTGGCGATCGCGCCGCCATTGTCGCGCGCGATCGGCGCATCGGCCCCGCGGATCAGCCAAATGCCGTCCCCGACCGTGTGCGGCGTCAGGCGATAGGCCAGCGCCTGTCCCAGCACCGGCGCGGCGAGGGCGGCGCTCGCCGCGGCGATCAGTGTCCGCCGATCGATCATGCGGCGGGACCGCCGCGATCCGCCAGCGTGCCGCGATAGTCGATGCCGTTGGTGTCGCGCGCGTGGAAGCGCACCACTTCGCCCGTTCGCGCGTGCGGCAAGAGCGTCAGCACCGGGTCCTCGGCCACCGCTGCCTGCATCGCGACCATGCCGAGCGACCGGCCATCCGCGCCGGTGAGCGCCAGCTGATCGATATAATAGCTCGCGATATTGGCGACGAAGCCGGTGTCCATCGGGTGACGGAAGGCGATCTGCGCGCGTGGGCCCGTCGCGGTCCGCCACAGGCCGCCGCGCACCTCGCCCAGATGCTGCGCCCAGTCGCCGCTGACCCGGCTGGCCGGCGGTGCCGAACAACCGCCACCCGCTGCGTCGATCCAGCCGCCCGACACCAGCCACGATCCGTCGGCGAGTTGCACCGCCCCGCGTACCGGCGTGCGTTGATCGAGCTTGATCCGCGTCGCGATGAACGGCTCGGCATCGTCCAGCCGATAGTCGATCGGCAGCTGGATCGGGTTGAGATCGACCAAAATGACGATCCGCTTGACGTCGGCGATGCCCCGCGCGTCGACCTCGACCGGGAAGACGCGCTGGTTTTCGGCGATGTCCGGGAAGCGGACCTTGACGCGCGGATCGAAGGCGACGCGTGCGCCGGCGCCAAACGCCTGATCGGCGACGAAATCCCACATCGGCGATGCCAGCGGATCGGCCGGCAGCGTGGCGGAAGCCGGGGCGGAGACGGCGGCGAGCAGCGCCGTGACGAAACAGCCTGATGCGATCCTCATCCCTAAGTCCGGTAGGCAGGTCGCCCGTCCGCGACCATGACACCTTGGTACGATGCGACGCCACCTGCCCCTCTGCCTTATCGCCCTGATCGCCCCCGCGGCGGCGACGCCCGATGCGCGCTTCGATGCGCAAAGCGGCTATCGCATCGCCGACTATCGCGGCGTCGTGCCGGCGCCGCCGCCCGGGGTCGCGCGTATCGATGCCGCCGCGGTCGCCGCGCTGGTCGATGCCGGCCGCGCGACGCTGATCGACGTCGTGCCCGCCGAGGGGGCAGTACGGACGGCCGACGGGCACTGGCGGCTCGCCCGCGACCAGCGCGGTATCGCGGGCGCCGCCTGGTTTCCCGAAGCGGGGCGCGGGGCGATCGATCCTGCCGTCGAACGCTGGTTCCTTCGCGGCGTCGCCCGTCTGCATGCCGCCGCACCGCACACCACGCTGATCGTCTTCTGTCTGGCGGATTGCTGGATGAGCTGGAATGCGGCGTGGCGTTTGCGCCGGGCGGGCTATAGGCGGGTGCGCTGGTTCGCCGAAGGCACTGATGGCTGGCGCGACCTGGGCCGCCCGCTGGTGCCGATCACCCCCTATCCGGAGCCGTTATGATCGTTCGAGCCATCGCTCTGTTGCTGTGCGGCGCCTCCGCGCTTCCCGCCGCCGCGCAGGACCGCGCCGCCGCGGACCCTTCTGCCACGCAGGACATCGTCGTGATCGGTCGCGGCCTGCCCGCCCGACCGGGTGATCGCACGGCGGATGTCGTCGCGATCGACGCGGCGCGCATCCGCGAAAGCGCCAGCGGTCGGCTGGAAACGGTGCTCGCCGATGTCGCGGGGCTGCAGCAGTTCCGCCGGAGCGATTCGCGCTCGGCCAATCCGACCAGCCAGGGGCTGTCGCTGCGCGGGATCGGCGGCAATGCGTCCAGCCGCGCGCTCCTTGTTCTGGATGGCGTGCCGCAGGCGGACCCGTTCGGCGGCTGGGTGCCCTTCCCCGCCTATGCCACCGATCGCATCGGCCTGATCCGCGTGACGCGCGGCGGCGGCAGCGGCTATTTCGGACCCGGCGCGCTCGCCGGCACGATCGAGATCGACAGCGCCGATCCCGCCGACCAACCCACGCTTGCCGCAGACCTCGCGTACGGCAGCCGCCGGTCGCTGTCCGCTGCCGCATCGGGTCTGCTGCGCCGTGACGGCGGCTTCGCCACGTTGTCGGCGGCGTACGATCGTGGTGACGGCTTTGTGCCGACCGTCGCCGAAAGCCGCGGCCCCGCCGATCGCGCAGCCCCGTTCGAGCAATTCTCCGCCGCGGCACGCAGCGTGGTCGCGCTCGGCGGACAGACCGAATTGCAGACCAACCTGTCTGGCTTCACCGACACGCGCGAACGCGGGACGGCCTTCACCCGCAACCGCAGCCAGGGCGCCGACGCCAGCATCCGCCTGATCGGGCGCGGCGACTGGGGCTGGTCCGCGCTCGCCTATCTCCAGACGCGCGCCTTCGCGTCGCAATTCGCCGGCGTCGATGCCGCCCGGACGACCGCAACGCAGACACTCGACCAATATAACACGCCCGCCACCGGCACCGGCGGCCGCATCGAAGTGAAGCCCCCGGTCGGCGAAGGCCGCGATCTGCGGCTTGGCGCCGACGTGCGACGCGTCTCCGGGCAGACGCAGGAGCTGTACACCTACGTCAACGCGCTGCCCACGCGGCGGCGCGTGGCGGGCGGCACCGCGCTGACCTATGGCCTGTTCACCGACGCGAGCCTGACCGCCGGACCCGCGACACTGACACTCGGCGGGCGGGTGGATCGCTGGCGGCTGACGGACGGCGCGCTGCGCGAGGCGGTGATTGCCACGGGCGCTCCGCTGACCAACGCCAAGTTTCCGGAGCGGCGGGGGACGGAATGGACCGGGCGGGCCGGTATTGCCGTCACGCCGGTCGCGCCGGTGACGCTGCGCGCGTCCGCCTATCGCGGCTGGCGCCTGCCGACGCTCAACGAGCTGTACCGGCCGTTCCGTGTGGGCGCCGATGCGGTCGCCGCCAATGCCGCGCTGGAGCCTGAACGGTTGAGCGGGATCGACGGCGGCGTCACGCTGGCGCCCGGTGCCGGCCTCTCATTCGCCGCCACGGTGTTCTGGAACCGGCTGGACGGCGCGATCGCCAACGTCACGGCGGGGCGCGGGCCCGGCACCTTCCCCGGCGTCGGCTTCGTCGCCGCGAACGGCATCTACCGCGTGCGCCGCAATCTGGATGCGATCCGCTCGACCGGCCTGGAGCTGGACGCCCGCTGGCAGAGCGGGCCGGCGTTCGCCCAGGCGTCCTGGTCGCATGTCGATCCCCGCGTCGTCGCCAGCGGTGCTGCGGCGGCGCTCGACGGGTTGCGGCCCGCGCAGACGCCGCGCGACCTGACGTCCGCAACGCTCGGCTGGCGCAAGGGCGGCGCGGCGATCTCGACGACGCTGCGGCACGCCGCCCGCCAGTTCGAAGACGACCAGAACAGCCGCTCGCTTGCGCCGGCGACGACGCTGGACGGCTATGCCGCCTTGCCGCTCACCCGCACGCTGGGGGTCGAGCTCCGCGCGGAAAACGTCTTCGATGCGCGGGTCGAAACGGGGATCAGCGGCAATGCGATCGTCGAGCGGGCGACGCCGCGGACCGTGTGGGTGGGGCTGACGCTGCGGACCGGGTAACCCAGGCCCGCCCCGACGTCAGGCGACCGTCATCGGCATCGGGATCGGCGTTGCGGTCGTGAAATTGGCGATGTCGGCGAACACCGGCGCCGCCTCGGGCGACGCCAGCGCCGCGTCACGCGACGCGGCATCGGTGAAGGTCAGGATGGCGACCGCGAGCATGTCGCCCACGTGATCGGGAAAATAGCCCGCAACACCGGTCAGCCCGTGCGGCGTCAGCGCGTGCCGGACGAGCGGCAGGTGCGTCGCGACATAATATTCGCGATCGAAGGCGGCACCCCCGTCCGCGGGATAGGCGACCATCAGCGCAGCAGACGTCGGCGTTTCCTCCCGCGCGCTCACTTGGCCTGGGCCAGCATCGGCGTCATCCGCTTGGCGGCGAACGGCGGCAGCTTCACGGCCCGCGCGGCGGCGAGATTGGGCGACGGGCCGTTGCCCACCTGCACCAGCGCGACCATGCCCATCGAAAAATGCGGCATGCACTTGATGCCGTACAGGCCCGGCGTGGTGACCGGCAGGACGAATTCCTTGTTCATCTGACCCTTGGACGGCGCGACACCGGCGGGCAGGATCGTCGGGATCGTCTCCGCATTGTGGCTGGGGTCGGTCGGCTTGAAGTGGATGGTGTCGCCGGGCTGCGCCTTGATGAAGGCCGGTTCGAACACCATCGATCCGCCCGTGCCGACGTTCTTCATCTGCACGACGATGTCGCGCGCGGCGGCCGGCGCGGCAGCAGCGAGGGTGGCGGCGGCGGCGCCGACGATGGCGAGCTTCAACATGGTGACATTCCTCTCCCGTACGCGCCGTCAGGGACCGACGCCGAATGTGGCCGGGGTGCCCGGATCGCGCCGCCAGCGGCAATTGCCCTTTGGTGCAATGGCGCGGGGCGCCCGGCAGGCAGACAGTGGGGCATCGCAACGAGCCCGAACCGGCAGAACCGCCGGCGCGCGACCCCTAGGAGACGACCCATGCTGCAACAGGCGCTTGACGAGCTGAAAGGGCAGATCGCGATCCGCCCGCGCTACGACAATTTCATCGGCGGCGACTGGGTGGCGCCGGTGCGGGGCCAGTATTTCGACAACCCCTCGCCCGTCACCGGCAAGACCGTCTGCTCGGTCGCGCGCGGCACCGCCGAGGACATCGAACTGGCGCTCGACGCCGCGCACAAGGCGAAGGACGCCTGGGGCCGGATGAGCGCGACCGAGCGGTCGCGCATCCTGCTGAAGATCGCCGACCGGATGGAGGAACGGCTGTCGCTGCTCGCGCTGGTCGAGACGATCGACAACGGCAAGCCGATCCGCGAAACCACCGCCGCCGACCTGCCGCTCGCGATCGATCATTTCCGCTATTTCGCCGGCTGCTTGCGCGCGCAGGAAGGATCGATCGCCGAGATCGACCACGACACCGTCGCCTATCACTTCCACGAGCCGCTGGGCGTCGTAGGCCAGATCATCCCGTGGAATTTCCCGCTGCTGATGGCGGTGTGGAAGCTTGCGCCGGCGCTCGCCGCGGGCAATTGCGTGGTGTTGAAACCCGCCGAACAGACGCCGATGTCGATCATGGTGCTGATGGACGTGATCGGCGACCTGCTGCCGCCGGGCGTGCTCAACGTCGTCAACGGCTTCGGTGTCGAGGCGGGCAAGCCGCTGGCGCAGAACAAGCGGATCGCCAAGATCGCCTTCACCGGCGAGACGACGACCGGCCGCCTGATCATGCAATATGCGACCGAAAACCTGATTCCCGTCACGCTGGAGCTGGGCGGCAAGAGCCCCAACATCTTCTTTGCCGACGTGATGGCCGCGGACGATGATTATCTGGACAAGGCGCTGGAAGGCTTCGCCTTGTTCGCGCTCAACCAGGGAGAGGTGTGTACCTGCCCCAGCCGCGCGCTGATCCACGAATCGATCTACGACCGCTTCATGGAGAAGGCGATCGCACGGGTGCAGGCGATCAAGCAGGGCAGCCCGCTGGACGCATCGACGATGATCGGCGCGCAGGCCTCGAACGACCAGCTCGAAAAGATCCTGTCGTACATCGACATCGGCAAGGCGGAGGGGGCGAAGGTGCTGACCGGCGGCACCCGCGCACAGCTCGGCGGCGAACTGGACGCAGGCTATTACGTCACGCCGACGATCCTGGAAGGGCACAACAAGATGCGCGTCTTCCAGGAAGAGATCTTCGGCCCCGTCGTCGCGGTGACCACGTTCAAGGACTTCGACGATGCGATGGCGATCGCCAACGACACGCTCTACGGCCTGGGCGCCGGGGTATGGTCGCGCGACGGGACGACCGCCTATCGTGCCGGCCGCACGATCCAGGCGGGACGCGTCTGGACCAATTGCTACCACGCCTATCCCGCCCATGCCGCGTTCGGCGGCTACAAACAGTCGGGCATCGGCCGCGAAACGCACAAGATGATGCTGGACCATTATCAGCAGACCAAGAACCTGCTGGTCAGCTACAGCCCCAAGGCGCTGGGTTTCTTCTGATCCTTGCCACCGCGGGGGACTGTCTGCCCACTCTTCCACCCACCCCCGCATCCTCCAGCGGCGGCCCTCTTCGCGAGGGTCGCCGTCCTTGTCTGCGAAGGCCCCGCCGATGACCGTTCCGCCGCGCGTCCTGTCCACCCCCGCCGCCGATGCGGTCATGGCGGATCTGACCCGCCGGCACGGGGCGCTGATGTTCCATCAGTCGGGCGGCTGCTGCGATGGCTCCGCGCCGATGTGCTATCCGGCGGGCGAATTCCGCGTCGGCGGGCAGGACATCCTGCTCGGCACCGTCGGGCCGGACGACGCCGCCATCCCCGTGTGGATCGGCGCGGCGCAGTTCGACTATTGGCGCCACACCCAGATCACGATCGACGTCGTCCCCGGTCGCGGCGCCGGCTTTTCGCTGGAAGGCCCCGACGGCCTGCGCTTCATCGTGCGCAGCCGCGTATTCACGGACGCCGAGGTCGACGCGCTCGACGCCGCCGGCCCACCGCCGCGCGGAGATGATGCGTGACGGCCGCCCGCTCCGCTGCCATCATCGCTGCCGTGCCCACCTCGCCCCTCCTTCGCGTCGCCGCGACGCGCGAACACGATCCCGAACTGGCGATCCGTGCGCTGTTCCGGCAGCTCGACGTGCCGGAACTGTCGGGCATCCTGCTATTCTGTTCGAGCCGGTATCCGCTGGACGCGCTGGCGCAGTCGATCGCCAGCCGCAGCGAGGGGCTGACGATCGTCGGCTGCACGTCGTCGGGCGAACTGACCCCCGATGGCATGGGCGAGGGCACGCTGACCGCGATCGGTTTCCCCGCCAGCGACTTTCGCCTGACCGCGACCTGCTTCACCGACCTCGACCATTTCGACGGCGGCGATGCGCAGCGGCGCGTCCGATCGATGGTGGCCCAGGCGACCGAGGAGACGCGGCATTTCGGCGGACGCGTCAACCATGCGGCGATCTTCCTGGTCGATGGCCTGTCGCACCGCGAGGAGATGCTGACGCTGACGTTGCAGGATGCGCTGGGCGACGTGCCGCTGATCGGTGGTTCGTCGGGCGACGGCTTCGATTTCCGCGAGACCTTCGTCCTGTACGACGGCGCGTTTCGCCGCGACGCCGCGGTGATCGCAATCCTGTCGACCGCGCGGCCGATGACGGTGTTCCGCGCGCAGCATTATCGGCCGGGCGAGGTGAAGATGGTGATCACCGCCGCGGACACGACACGGCGCATCGTCCATGAAATCAACGCCGAGCCAGCCGCGGAGGAATATGCCCGGCTGGTCGGAACGCAGGTCGATCAGCTTGGGCTGCCGGTATTCGCGGCGCACCCGCTGATGGTGCGGGCGGGCGGCGAATATTACGTCCGCTCGATCCAGTCCGCCAATCCGGACAGCAGCCTCACCTTCTATTGCGCGATTGACGAGGGGATCGTGCTGACGCTGGGCGAGGCCGACGATATAGTCGGCCGGCTGGAGGCGTTGTTCGACCGGCTCGACAGCGACATCGGCGGCGTCGACCGCATCCTCGGCTTCGACTGCGTGCTCAACTCGGTCGAGATCGCGCAGCGTCAGCTGCGCACGCCGGTGTCCGACCTCTACGCACGACGCGGTGTCATCGGCTTCAACACCTATGGCGAGCAATTCCGTGCGCTGCACGTCAACCAGACCTTCGCCGGTCTGGCGATCGGGCGGCCATGACCGGCGAACGAGACGACGCCGCGCACGTTGCCGCGCTGGAGGCGCGGATCGCCAAGCTGGAGCGGATCAACCGATCGCTGATGGACCGGGTCGAACGCTCGACCGACCTGCAGGGCAACGCCTTTTCGGTGTTCGAAACCGCGATCGCGCTGGAGAGCAAGGTCCGCGAACGCACCGCCGATCTCGAACGCGCGCTCGACGACCTGGCGGCGAGCAATGCCGCGCTCGCCCACGCCCGTGACGCCGCCGATGCCGCGCGGCGGCGCCTGGGCGATGCGATCGAGGCGCTGGATGAAGGCTTCGCCATCTTCGACACCGACGATCGGCTGGTGCTGTGCAACCGCACCTATCTGTCGTTATGGCCGACGATCGCCGATCGCATCCAGCCGGGCGTCGCCTTCGACGAGATCGCCGGTGCGATCTGCGAGGTGGGATCGACGCTCGGCCCCCTCGTATCGCCGGCGCGCTGGGTGTCCGAGCGCGTCGGCCGCCATCAGGTCGCCGACGGTGGGCAGGTCATCCTGCTCGCCGATGGCCGCTGGATCCAGGTCAACGAACAGCGCACCAGCGAAGGCGGGATCGTCGGCGTCTATACCGACATCACCGACATCAAGGCGGAGGATGCGCGGCAACGGGCGCGCGAGCTGGCCGAGCGCGCGGTGGTGTTGCAGGGAACGCTGGACGCCATGCCGCAGGGCGTGTGCCTGTTCGCCCCCGATCGCTCGCTGCTCGCCTGGAACGATCCGCTGCTGACCCTGCTCGATCTGGCGCCGCAGCGGATGCGGCAGCGCATTTCCGATCACGCCGCGCTCGTCAAATGGTGCAAGACGAAGCTGCCGCGCGCCGATGCTGCAGACACGTTGGGCTGGGTCGACACGCAGGGCAGCGATCCCGCCGAGGCGACGCAGGAGATCGTTGCCGTCCGGCGCCTGGCGGATGGCCGCTCGATCGAAATCCGACGCCAGCCGATGGCCGACGGCGGCATGGTGATGAGCTTCGACGACGTCACCGAACGGCTGAAAACCGCCGATGCCCTGGAACAGCGTGTCGCCGCGCGGACGCGCGAGCTGGAACAGGAGGTGCGCGAACGGCAGGCGGCCGAGCTGGCAATGCGCGCGGCCAAGATGGCGGCGGAACAGGCCAATCTGTCGAAGACGCGGTTCCTCGCCGCCGCCAGCCACGACCTGCTGCAACCGCTGAACGCCGCGCGCCTGTTCGTCTCCGCACTGGCCGGCCGCCGCCTTGCCGAGGGCAATCGCAAGATCGTCGACCAGGCGGCGTCGGCACTTGATTCGATCGAAGGCCTGCTGGAGGCGTTGCTCGAAATCTCCAAGCTCGATGCCGGCGCCATCACCCCGGACCTCGGCGATGTCCCGCTCGATGAGATGTTCACGGCGTTGCGCGCCGAATTTGCCGTCGTCGCGGCCGAGCGGGGGCTGACGCTAAACGTCGTGCCGACGCGGCTGTGGGTGCATTCCGACCGGCGGCTGCTGAGGCGCGTGTTGCAGAACTTCCTGTCCAACGCCGTGCGCTATACCGAGCGGGGCAGCATCACCATGACCGCCCGTGCCGAGGGGCGATCGGTCGCAATCACCGTCGCCGATACCGGCCCCGGCATCGATCCGTCGCATCATGCCGAGATCTTCGACGAATTCCGCCGGCTCAACACGGGTGCGTCGCAGGGCATCGGTTTGGGCCTCGCCATCGTGCAGCGCGCCAGCCGGATGCTGGGCCACCCGGTACGCGTGGATAGCGCGCTCGGCGCAGGCGCGACCTTCTCGATCGAAGCCCCCCTCGCCGCAGCGGGGGTGGCAGGCGCGACGGCGACTGCCGCACCGGCACGCGGGCTGGGCGTGTCGACCGTGCTCGTGCTCGACAATGAGGAATCGATCCTCGCCGGGATGCAAGCGATGCTGGGCGGCTGGGGCGTGCGGGTGCGGACCGCGGCGACGCTGGAGGATGCGCGCGCGATCGTCCGCCGGTCGCGGCTGCGGCCGGACGTCATCCTCGCGGACTATCATCTGGGGTCGGACACGCTGGGCGATGCCGCGGTCGCCACGCTGCGGGCGGATATCGGCGCCAAGGTGCCCGCGGCGATCATCACCGCGGACCGCATGCCCGACCTGCGCGAACAGCTGCTCGCCGCCGGGCTCCACGTGCTGCAGAAACCGGTGAAGCCCGCGCAGCTGCGGGCGCTGCTCGCCAGCGTCCGCTAACGCCCCAGCCCGACCTTGTTCGCCAGGATTACCGCCTGCGTGCGGCTGTAGACGTTCAGTTTCGACAGGATGGCGGAGACATGCGCCTTCACCGTCGTCATCGACACGTCGAGCTCATAGGCGATCTGCTTGTTCAGCTTGCCTGCGACGACCAGCCCCAGCACCACGCGCTGCTGCGGCGTCAGCGTGCCGATCCGGCGACGGATGCCCTCGATCTCCGCCTCGGCATCCGACGGGGCGGCGAAATCGTCGGGGATATAGACGTTGCCCGACAGGATCGACTGGATCGCCGCGACGATCTGGCTGCGCTTCAGCGATTTGGGGATGAACCCGGCGGCACCGTTGGCGATCGCGCCGTTGACGACCTGGTTATCCGCCGCGGCGGACACGAGCACGATGGGCAGCGACGGAAACCGGTCGCGCAACATCGTCAGCCCAGAAAAGCCGCGCGCATCGGGCATATTGAGATCAAGCAGGACGAGGTCGAAATCGCCCTCGCGATCGACGATCTCGACCGCTTCGGCGACCGACGATGCCTCGAACAGGTCGGCCTGGTCGAAGGCGACCGAAATAACGGTACGCAAGCCGTCACGCACCAGCGGATGATCGTCCGCGATCAGGACTCGTTCCACGCCCCCTCTCCCCGCAGACGATTGTAATATAAGTGCGATCGGATGCGAAGAGGGCGCCGCGACCGGCGACGCCCCCTGCGACCCGATCATGCCTTGGGCAGCTTGAAGACCCAGAGCGCGCCGCCCTGGTTGATATGCTGCACCGCCTTCGCGACCTCGCCGCCCCACAGCGGCACCGCGCCGCCCCAGCCGCTCATCACCGCGACATATTGCTCGCCGTCCTGCTCCCACGTCACCGGGCTGCCGACGACGCCGGAGCCGGTGTTGAACTTCCACAGCTCCTTGCCGGTCTTGGCATCGAACGCCTTCAGATAGCCCTCGGGCGTGCCGGTGAAGACCAGATTGCCGGCGGTGGTCAGCACGCCGCCCCACAGAGGCGCCTTGTTCTTATATTCCCACGCGATCTTGCCCGTCTTGGGGTCCATCGCGCGCAGCACGCCGATATAGTCGGGGTTCAGCGGCTTGATCGTGAAGCCGGCGCCGAGATAGGCCGCGCCCTTCTTGTAGGCGATCGGCTCGTTCCAGATGTCCATGCCCCATTCGTTGGAGGGGATGTAGAACATGCCGGTCTGCTGGCTGTACGCCATCGGCATCCAGTTCTTGCCGCCCAGGAAGCTGGGCGCGGCGAACACGCTGGCGCCCTTTTCGGCGCTGGGCGCGGGCGGGCGCTTGGCGGGATCGTAGATCGGCTTGCCGTCCTTGGTGAAGCCGGTCGCCCAGTCGGTGCGCGAGACGAAGCGATTGGCGGAGACGAACTTGCCGTTCGTCCGGTCGAGCACGAAGAAATAGCCGTTGCGATCGGCCTTCGCCCCCAGCTTCCGCCCATCCATGTCGAACGGGATGAATTCGTTGACGCCGTCGAAGTCCCAGCCGTCATGCGGGGTCGTCTGGTAATGCCATTTGATCTCGCCCGTGTCGGGATCAATCGCTAGCGTCGACGAAGTGTAGAGGTTGTTGCCGGGGCGCAGATGGCTGTTCCACGGCGCGGGATTGCCGGTGCCCATGTAAATCAGGTTGGTATCGGGATCGTAGGTGCCGCCCAGCCAAGTGGCCCCGCCGCCGTTCTTCCACTGATCGCCCTGCCAGCTCGCGTTAAGCTTGCCGGTCATGGTCGAATCCTTGCCGTTCAGCTGGCCCATATGGCCCTCGATCGTCGGGCGCGACCAGATCAGCTCGCCGGTGTTGACGTCGCGCGCCTCCACCTTGCCGACGATGCCGAATTCGCCGCCGGAATTGCCGTAGATCACCTTGCCCTTCACGATCATCGGCGCGGCGGTGAAGCTGTAGCCCGCGTCATAGGGGGCCAAAGTCTTGTTCCAGATGACCTTACCGGTTTTGCGGTTCAGCGCGACCATATGCGCATCGAGCGTGCCGAAGATGATCTTGTCGCCATAGATGGCGGCACCGCGGTTGACGACGTCGCAGCACGGCATGATCCCGTCGGGCAGGCGTGCGTCATATTGCCACAGTTCCTCGCCCGAACGCGCGTCGAAGGCGAACAGGCGGCTGTAGCTGCCGGTGACGTAGATCACGCCGTCATAGACGATCGGCTGCGCTTCCTGCCCGCGCTGCTTCTCGCCGCCCAGGCTGGCGGAAAAGGCGGGGACGAGGCGCGCGACATTGGCGGCGTTGACCTGCGTCAGCGTGCTGAAGCGCTGCGCACGCGGCCCCATGCCATAGGTCAGGACGTCGCCGGGGGTCGCCGCATCGTTCATCAGATCCGCATCGGTCGGCCCTGCACCCGCAGCCGCGGCAGCAGCGGCAGCCGGGGCAGCGGCGGGCGGGGTCGTGGCGGCCGCGCGCGGTTCGGTCGCGGTCACTGCCGTCGCCAACATCGTGCCGGCCAGCAGCATCGCGCATCGGGTCGCCATGGTCTTCATCGCTCTCGTCTCCCCTCCGTTCGGCCGTCCGTGCGACCTTGGTTGATGACGCCGAGCCTAATCCGGGATCCGCGTCGGTGGCATTGGACCTTGGATCAAGTCGCCAGCGGCGCGCGGTCGCTGACGCCGTGGCGGGCGAGGATCGCGGCGACGGTGCCGTCGGCCCGCAGGCTTGCGACGATCCGGTCGAGCCGGTCGGCGAGGTCGCGGCTGTCATCCTTCACCGCCAGACCCACGTCCCAGCCTGCGCTGGGCAGGGCCGGCAGCGGCCCCTTGCGCGTCTTCACCCGCGGCGCGCCGGCAGCGAGCGCATGCTCGATCTGCGCGCGCGTCGCGAGCACGACATCCGCGTCGCCCGTCTTGACCGCATCGACCGCCGCCGCGCCGCTCATCAGGTGGCGCGTGTCGGTGCGCAACACGCCGCCGAAGCTGCCCGAAAAGTAGAAGTCGGGCACGCTGTCCAGCTCGGCCACCAGCCGCTTGCCCTTGAAGGCGGCGGGGGCGACCTCGCAATCGGTTTCGACGCCGCAGGCCATCAGGAAGCCCTCGCGATAATAAGGTGCGCCGATCACCGCGCGGTCGTTGGCCCGGGCCAGCTGCCGGTCCACCGGCACGTGCATCATGATGTCGCACGTCTGCCCGCCGACCAAGGAGCCCCGCCACACCATGTTGCGCAGATCGTCGCCGACATCCTCGTCGGCCAGAAAGTCGACGATCTCCGCGCGCACTCCCAAAGCCTTGGCGATCGCACGGCCGAGGTCGACGTCGATGCCCATGACGGTGCCATCGGCGCCCTTCCACGACCAGGGTTCGAAATCGCGATAGACCGCGATGCGCACGACACCCGCCGCGGTGATCGTGTCGAGCCCCCGCGCCATCGCTCCGACAGGGGCAAAGGCCGCGGCGAGTGCGCCCGCGATCATCGCGCGGCGGGTGGGTGCGCGGGAGGATGCCCCGCTCATTCCTCGTGCTTCGTGTCGAGCCAGGAGCGGATCGCCCAGCCGGCCTTCTGCCCCAGCGCATCGCCCATCGGCGGCATATAGACCTTGCCGTCGCGCGACGAGCCATGCTGGAAGCGCTGGATGAACCATTCGTCGCCGGCCTCGCCCTTGTCGAGGTAGCGCAGATCGGGGGCGATGCCGCCCGAGATCGCATCGAGCCCGTGGCAGCGCGCGCAATTGCCGCCATAGGCGCTCTCGCCGATCTTCTTGGCCATCGCATAGACCTGGGGGTCGTCGCGATAGGGGTTCTTCGTCACCCATGTCGTGTTGTCGGGCTTGATGTCGGGCAGCTTGCTGGTGTCGACCGCCTGCGGCGTGACGTTGCCATGCGCGAACACGTTATAGCCGATCGACGACGCCGCGATCAGCGCCGAACAGACGAATGCGATACGCGAACCCTTCACCGGCATCATCCTCTCCCGCCGCCCTGACGGCGGCTCGGCAAAGACCCTAACCGCGGCGAAGCATCGGGACTTATTGGACTTTGGTACGAAGGGGCGGCGCGCCGGGATACGCTAGGATGCGGTCATGCGATCCCTGCTCCTCATCGCGGCCCTCGCCGCCCCCCTCGCCCCTGCGACCGCCGAGACGATCTATGTCTCGAACGAGCGCGCCAATACGATCAGCGTCGTCGACGCCGCCACGCTCAAGGTCACCGCGACCTGGCCCGTCGGCCGACGTCCGCGCGGCATCGTCCTGTCGCGCGACGGCAAGCAATTGTACGTCTGCGCCAGCGACGAAAACGCGGTGCAGGTGGTCGATCTGGCATCGGGCAAGGTCGTCGCCAACCTGCCGTCGGGGGAGGATCCCGAAACCTTCGCGCTGTCGCCGGACGGCACCTTGCTGTTCGCCTCGAACGAGCGCGATGCGACGGTGACCGCGATCGACGTGCCGGGGCGCAAGGTCGCGTTCCAGGTCGTCGTCGGCGTCGAGCCCGAGGGGATGGCGGTGAGCCCCGACGGCCGGTTCGCGGTCTCCACCTCCGAAACGGACAATGCGGTCCACTGGATCGACATCGCGCGGCGCGAGGTGGTGGCGACGACGCCGACGGGCGACCGGCCGCGCCACGCCGAATTCATCACGGACGGCAAGCAGCTGTGGGTGTCGGCGGAGCTCGGCAACAGCGTGGCGGTGATCGACGTCGCCAGCCGCAAAGTGATCGACACGTTGCACTTCACCGTGCCGGGCATCGCCCCCGAGAAGGTCATGCCGGTGCAGATTCGCTTCACGCCGGACGCGCGACAGGCGGTGATCGCTCTGGGTCGCGGTAATGCGATCGCGATCGTCGACACCGCGACGCGCAAGACGCGCGCCATCGTCCCCGTCGGCCCGCGCGTATGGGGCGTTGCGATCACGCCGGATGGACGCCGCGCCATCTCCAGCGACGGCCTGTCCGACACGGTCACCGTCGTCGATCTCGCCAGCGCCAAGGCCATCGCCACGGTCCCGGTCGGCCGCGCGCCCTGGGGTGTCGTCGTGCGGTAGGGGTCGTGCGGCAGGGAATGCGGGGCGATCGCCGCACCATCCCACTTTGGTCCGGGATCGAAAGTCCAATACCGCGCCGCGCCCGTCTCCATCAGCCTTGCCGACACGAGCCCGAGACCACGGGCCGAACAGGGGAGGATTAGCATGAAAGCCGTTGCCCGCCTGCTGGGCGCCGTCGCCCTCGCATCCATCGCCATCGCCACCCCCGCCGCGGCGCAGGATGCGACCGACGGGCTGCTGCTGAAGCTGAAGGAAAAGGGGATCCTGACCGAGGACGAATATCAGGCGCTGCTCGCCCGCAAGACGGCACAACCCAGCCCCGTCCCCGCCGCCAACACCGCAGAGGCGCCGCAGCAGGCCGCCGCCGAACGGCTCGACGACAAGAAGCTGGTACGCATGGCGGACAGCGGCGTCGGGCTGATGATCGGCGATGTCGCGCTGAAATTCTCCGGCTCCGTCAACGGCTTCTACGTCCACGACAGCGCCGATGCGGCGACGCCCGCGAACACCGTCGCGGGCGGGCTCGCGAGCGTCGGCAACGACACGTCGGCGATCCGCAACGGACTGCTGCCCGGCTTCCTGAAGGTCGACGTCTCGACGACCCAGGGCGGTTGGGACGTCGGCGCGCATTTTGGCATGTACCCCGGCATCAATTCCAGCCTGGGCAATTCCGGCGCGAACGGCGCGGGCGCCCCCCAGGCGCTGCAGACCTCCGGCATCGATTTCCGCCAGACCTATCTGACGTTCGGCCGCAGTGGCTTCGGCGAGATCAAGATCGGCCGCGATATCGGCCTGTTCGGGTCGGATGCGATCCTGAACGACATCACATTGCTGTCGGTCGGCACCGCCGCGGGCAATGCTGCGCCGTCCAATACGTCGCTCGGCCGGATCGGGCTGGGGTATATCTACACCGACTTCCAGCCGCAGATCACCTATGCCTCGCCGAAGTTCGGCGGCTTCCAGTTCGCCGCAGGCGTCTTCCAGCCGCTGACCACGATCGGCCGCACCGAAACGAACGAGACGATCGGCTTCCAAGCCAAGGCGACCTACGACCTCGTGCCGACCGACGGAGGCCTCGGCGCGCATCTGTGGGTCAGCGGGCTGATTCAGGGCCATGACGCGATCGGCGGCTTGCCGGCCTATACCGGCCGCGCGATCGATGTCGGCGCCAAGCTGTCCTACGGTCCGGCCAGCCTGACCGGCTATTATTACACCGGCACCGGTATCGGCACGATCGGCCTGTTCCTGCTGTCGACCGATGCGCTCGGCCGCAAGCGCGACAGCAACGGCTATTATGTCCAGGGCACCTACGGCATCGGCAAGCTGACGCTGGGGGCGAGCTATGGCGCGAGCTACCTGTCGCGCGCGCAGGGTGAGGCGATCTCTGCCCTCGTCCGCCGCAACGCGAGCTGGGTCGGCCAGACGCGCTATGGCCTGAACAGCTGGGTGACGCTGATCGGCGAATACACCCACACCATGTCACGCGCGCACAACGGCAACGACGCGAGTTCCGACGCGCTGGCGCTCGGCGCGATCCTGTTCTTCTGACCCCACCGCATCGACGGGCTGTGCATCCGCGCCGGATGCGCGGCCCGCGTCACGAAAGGCCGCCTCATGCTCGATATCGTTCCAGCGACCCCTGCACGTTCCGGCGGCATCGGCCCTGCCGAATATGAGCATCAGTGTCGCGCCGCGATCGATACGCCCGATGCCTATTGGCGCGATCAGGCCGCACAGCTCGACTGGATGCGGCCGTTCGATACGGTGAAGGACGTGTCCTTCACGGCGGACGATTTCCGGATCCGCTGGTTCGACGGCGGCCAGATCAATGTGTCCGCCAATTGCCTCGACCGGCATCTGGCGACGCGGGGCGACCAGGTCGCGATCCTGTGGGAAGGCGACGAACCCGGCGAGGGCGCGCGCATCACCTATCGCGCGTTGCACGATCGCGTCTGCCGGATGGCGAACGTCCTGACGTCGCTCGGCGTCGGACGCGGCGACCGCGTGACGCTCTACCTGCCGATGGTGCCCGATGCAGCGGCAGCGATGCTCGCCTGTACGCGGATCGGCGCGATCCATTCGATCGTGTTCGGCGGCTTTTCCCCCGATGCGCTCGCCGACCGGATCCGCGATTGCGGATCGAAACTGGTCATCACCGCCGACGAAGGCTGTCGCGGCGGCCGTCGCATTCCACTGAAGGCCAATGTCGATGCCGCGCTAAGCGCCTGCCCCTCGGTCGAGCATGTGCTGGTCCTGCGCCGCACCGGTGGCGATATCGCGATGACGCCCGGCCGCGACCTGTGGCTGGACGATGCGATCGCCGACGCCTCGCCCGACTGCCCGCCCGTGGCGATGGAGGCCGAGGACCCGTTGTTCATCCTCTACACCAGCGGATCGACGGGCAAGCCCAAGGGCGTGCTCCACACGACCGCCGGCTATCTGCTGTGGGTCGCCAAGACGTTTCGCGACGTCTTCGACCACCGCGACGGCGACGTCTTCTGGTGTACCGCCGACATCGGCTGGGTCACCGGGCACAGCTATGTCGTCTATGGTCCGCTCGCCAACGGCGCGACGACGGTGATGTTCGACGGCGTGCCCAATTATCCCGACCACGGGCGGCTTTGGGATACGGTCGACCGGCTCGGGGTAAGCGTGCTCTACACCGCGCCGACCGCGATCCGGGCGCTGATGCGCGAAGGCGACGATCACGTCACCCGCCACCGCCGCATCAGCCTGCGCCTGCTTGGCAGCGTCGGCGAACCGATCAACCCGGAAGCCTGGGGCTGGTATCACCGCGTCGTCGGCGACGGCCGCTGCCCGATCGTCGACACCTGGTGGCAGACCGAGACGGGCGGCGTGCTGATCTGCCCCCTGCCCCACACCCCCGATCCCAAGCCCGGTGCCGCGACCAGGCCGCTGCCCGGCGTGCAGGTGGAGCTGGTCGATGCCGAGGGCGTCGTGCTGCACGGTGCGGCGGAGGGCAATCTGGTGCTCACCGATAGTTGGCCCGGCCAGATGCGATCGGTGTGGGGCGATCACGACCGCTTCATCCAGACCTATTTCACCACCTATCCCGGCAAATATTTCACCGGCGACGGCTGCCGCCGCGATGGGGACGGCGATTATTGGATCACCGGCCGCGTCGACGACGTCATCAACGTCAGCGGCCACCGCCTCGGCACCGCGGAAATCGAGAGCGCGCTGGTCGCCCATCCCAGCGTCGCGGAGGCTGCCGTCGTCGGCATGCCGCACGACGTGAAGGGCCAGGGCATCTACGCCTTCGTCACGCTGCACGCAGATGCGGTGGAAGATGAGACGTTGCGCGGCACCTTGCGCGCCTGGGTCCGGCGACAGATCGGCCCGGTCGCGACGCCCGACGCGATCCAGTTCGCCCCCGCTTTGCCGAAGACAAGGTCCGGCAAGATCATGCGCCGTATCCTGCGCAAGATCGCGGAAGGCGCGGTCGACACGATCGGCGACACCTCGACCCTCGCCGATCCATCGGTGGTCGCGACGCTGATCCGCGACCGGCAGGCATGAGGTGAGTGCGTGCGGCGTTCGCGCCCGGCCCTCGACATACGCCGGACGGACGTCCACACGCACCCCTGCCCGCCCGCCGCCGGACCGACCGGCAGGGGCCGAAGCCGCTGGACCGCCCCATGACCGCACGCCCACGTTCGATCCGGCTGACGCCGCGAGACATTCCGTCGCCCAGCTCGATCAGCCCCGAGGCGCAGGCGGCGCTGGAGCGGCTGATCGACGCGGACGGCGTGCCGGTCAATGCGCGCTTCACCATGCCCCACCATGACGACGTTGCGGGGTGGCAGGCAGTCAAGGCATCGGTCGATGCCCATTATGCGCGCATGCTGGCCGCGGCTTCGGACGCGCCCACCGCTGCGGTCGAGACGATCCGGTGCCACGATGCGGTCGTCCATGTCGCCACGCCCGCTGCGCTGATCGCCGAGGACGCTGTGTACATCGACCTGCACGGCGGTGCGCTGGTCTTCGGTGGTGGCGAGGCGTGTCGGCATGGCGCGCGGACGCTGGCCGATCAATTGGGCTTGCGCGTCTGGAGCGTCGACTATCGCCTGCCGCCCGAACACCCCTTCCCGGCGGGCCTCGACGATGGCCTGGCGGCCTATCGCGCCGCGCTTCGACTGTACCCGGCCGAACGGATCGTCGTTGGCGGGCGCTCCGCCGGCGGCAATCTCGCCGCCGCGATGCTGCTGCGCGCGAAGGCGGAGGGCCTGCCGCTGCCGGCCGGGCTGGTCCTGCTGTCGCCGCAGGTCGATCTGACGGAAAGCGGCGACAGTTTCGTGGTCAACGCCGGCGTGGACGGGATGCTGCCCACGTCGCTCATGTCGAGCAATCGGCTCTATGCGGGCGGGGCCGATCTCAGCGACCCTCTCGTGTCACCGCTGTTTGGTGACGTGGCCGACTTCCCCCCGACCTTCCTTCTGACGGGCACGCGCGACCTGTTCCTGTCCAACACCGTGCGCATGCACCGCCGGCTCCTGTCGGCCGGGGTTCCTGCGGACCTCCATGTCTTCGAAGCCATGCCCCATGGCGGCTTCGGCAGAGCGCCCGAGGATCGGGAGGCGACGCACTGTATGACGCGCTTCGTCCGAGACCGTCTGTCGGCGCGCTGACCGGTCGGACCACTAGCCATTCTGCTGTGGCTTCCGCCCGTCGATGGCCGGTCCGGGAGGAAGATTACCACGATGAGACAGTAATGGATCAATAGTCGCGCACCGCTTCCGGTGGTAATGAGGCAAGAAGCGGATTGATCTGCGTCTATACGAAAAACAGAGAGCACGGCGGAACCAATAAGTCGTTGCGCTAAATACTATTTCTCGCGTTTCTCGCTGGATACAAATCGACCAAACTGTCGTTGAGCCCCGATAAAGCGAAAAGGGGCGCTCGTGATCATCGTACATCTGGCGCTCGGCGGTTGTCTGAAGGCGCCGCCCGTCAATTTCGGCGTGACGGCAGATACCGGTGGCCATATCGCCTATGTGCTCGATGCGGCATGCCATCAGGCGTTGCGCTCCGATGTCGATGCGGTGACGATCGTCACACGACGCTTCTCCGACGAACGGCTCGATCCCGTCCACGCACAGGTTGAGGAGGTCGTCGCGCCGAAGGTGACGATCCGCCGGATCGCGACCGCGGACCATCGCTACCTCGAGAAGGAGGCGCTGGGTGCCGACCTCGCCGCCTTCACCGAGGCGTTCTGCGCGATGATCGAACGGGAAGAGCGACGCCCGGACGTCATTCACGCACATTTCGCCGACGCCGCCGCCGTGGCCATGGCGGCACAGCGCCGGTTCGGCATCCCCTTCGTCTACACGCCGCACGCGCTCGGCATCGACAAGCGGATGCAGCGCCTGGAATGCCCCGGCCTCGACGCCCGGATCGCCGCCGAACGCGCCGCGATCGAAGGGGCGTCGGCGATCGTGGTCTCGACCGAAGAAGAGGCGGCGCGTCAGGTCGGCGGTTACGGCGTCGCGCTCGGCGACCGGGTGACCGTCGTCGCGCCCGGCGTGCCGCGCCGCGACTGCGTGCCGGGGCCGGATACGCTGGCCGACCGGCTGGAGGAATGGTTCGAGTACCCGGACCTGCCGATCATCCTCGCCATCGCGCGGCCCGTCGCGAAAAAGAACCTCGCGGCCCTCGCCCGCGCCTATGCCGACGATCCCGCGCTACAGGCAAAAGCGAACCTCGTCATTCTGGCCGGGCAACATGCCTATGCCTCGGCCGACGAGCAGGTGTCGCTCGCCGAGTTGCAGGCAATCGCCGACCGGCCTGGCATGCGCGGCCGCATCGCCCTGCCGCCGCGGCACGATGCCGATGACGTGGCGGCGCTATATGCGCGGGCGGCGCGCGGCGGTGTGTTCGTCAACCCGGCGTTGCACGAGCCCTTCGGCCTGACGCTGGTGGAGGCGGCGGCAGCGGGCGTGCCGGTGGTCGCGACGCGCAACGGCGGTCCCGCCGATATCGTCGCGACGATCGGCCATGGCGTGCTGATCGATCCGGAGGATACGGCCGCGATCGGTGCGGCGATCCGCGCGATCGTCGGCGATCCCACCCGGCATCTCGCTTTTGCCACCGCTGCGCACACCCGTGCCGATCTGTATTGCTGGCATCGCTATGCGGCCGCGACCTGCGCGCTGTACGGCGACCTGGCGTCGCCCCGCCTGCTCGCCTGCGACATCGACAATACGCTGACCGGCTGCGCCGAGGGTGCGCGTGCCTTCGCGGCGTGGCGGGCGGCGAGCCCCCTGCCCTTCATCATCGCCACCGGCCGCGGCTTCGATGCGGCGCGGATGATCCTGAAACGCTGGCGCCTGCCGCAGCCCGATGCGTTCATCGTCGATGTCGGCACCCGGTTGATGCTGCCCGACGGAACTGGCGGCTGGTGCGCCTGCGCGGACTATGCGCACGCGCTGGATGCGGGCTGGGATCGGGGCGCCGTCGCCGCGACGCTCGCGCCGCTGGGCGTGACGGCGCAACCGGCGGCGACGGCGGGGCCGCACAAGATCAGCTTCTACGGCGGCGCAGCGGACGCCGGCCGTATCCGCGAAGCACTCTCGGCAGCAGGGCTGGCGGCACGCGTCATCTTCTCGCACGGGCGCCTGATCGACGTGCTCGCGCCCACCGGCGGCAAGGCGCAGGCGATCGCAGCCTATGCCGCCCGGCGCGGCCTGACACTGGCGGATTGCATCGCGGCGGGGGACAGCGGCAACGACGCCGACATGCTGGCGGCGTGCGGCCATGCCATCGTCGTCGGCAATGCGGGGGGCGAACTGGCCCATCTGTCGCCACGCTCCGGTCTGCTGCGCGTGCGGCGCCATCATGCCGGCGGCGTGCTGGAGGGGCTCGCGACCCTGGGGCTGGCGGATGCGTCCCCGGCCGACCTGCCTGTGTCGGTGGCGGCATGATGCGCCCCTTCGGCTATTTCGTCCATCATCAGGGTCGTGGCCATGCCGAACGCTGCGCCGCGATCGCGAACGCGCTGCCGCCGACGCGGCCGATGACGATCTTCTGCGCGCGTGACGACATCTTTCCCGCGCTGCCCCCGCAGGTCGATATCGTCCGCCTGCCCTCGCTGTTCGAAGCCACCGGCGACGAGGCGACGACGATGGACTGGGTGCCGACGCCGCAGACACTGCACTGCGCGCCGCTGGGCTGGCCCGGCATCCGCCACGCGATGGCGATGCTGGCGGGGTGGTTCGACCGCGCCGATCCCGCACTGATGATCTGCGACGTCTCGGCGGAGATCGCGCAGCTGTCGCGCATCTGTTCGGTGCCGCACGTCAAGGTGCTGCAACACGGCGACCGCGGCGATGCGGGCCACCGCGCGGCTTATGACGGCGCGGCCGGACTGCTCGCGCCCTTCCACGCCGATCTCGCGCAGCCCGACTGGGACGCAGCGTTACGCGCGCGGACCTGTTTCGCCGGCGGCCTCGGCGTCGATGTCCGTGTGCCCGAGCGCGAGGTCGCGCGGCAGCGGATCGGCATTGGCGCTGACGAAGAGATGATCCTCGTCCTGTCGGGGGGCGGCGGCGATGGCTTCGCGCAGGCGCCGATCGGCGTCGGAGCGCGCGCGCGCCCGGCCGCACGCTGGATCACGATCGGCAAGGTCCAGCGCGACTGGCATGCGACCGAGCCCGCCAATGTCGAGCATCGCGGCTGGGTGGATGACGCCGCCGACCATATCGCGGCGGCGGACCTCGTCATCGCCTCGACCGGCAACACCACCTGCCAGCAGATTCTGGCGTCGGGCCGGCCATGGCTGGCGGTGCCCGAATGGCGCTATTTCGACGAACAGCATCGCAAGGCCGATGCCCTCGCCGCCGCCGGCGTCGCGACCGTGAGGCCGCACCTGCCCTCATCGGCGCACGGCTGGAGCGCGGCACTGGCCGACACGCTGCGCGACCACCGCCCCGACCGCCAGCGCGCGATGATCGACGACACGCCGGCCGACCGCGCCGCCCTCTGGCTCGAAGCGCTCGCCGACCGACTGTGGACGCCGCTCGCCGCCACCCCTTCCCTCTCCCTGGAGCCCCGCATCCTATGACTTCCGTCTCCGTCGTGACCCTGGCGAAGGGCCGCCCCGATCACCTCGTCAACGTCGTGCGCGGGCTTTCGCAGCAGACGATGCGGCCGGTTGAGCTGATCGTCGCGGTGATGCAGGACACGCTCTACGACCTGCCCGACGGCCCCTTTCCCATCCGCCAGATCCGGATCGACGCCGATGCGCTGCCGCTCGCGATGGCACGCAACGTCGCGGCGGGCGCGGCGCAGGGCGAGGTGCTCGTCTTCCTCGACATGGACTGTATCCCGACGCCGGAACTGGTCGCCGATTACGCCGGCTTCGCCGCCACGTTCGACGGCTTGCTGATGGGCGAGGTGATGTACCTGCCGGGCGGCGCGACGGCGGGTGACTGGTCCTATTCCGGTTTCGCCGCGGTCGCCGAACGGCACTCGGATCGCCGTGGTCCGCCCGCGGAGGGGCTGGAGGTGTGTGCCGATTATCGCTGCTTCTGGTCGCTCAACTTCGCGATGCGCCGCGAGACGTTCCTGCGCGTCGGCGGCTTCGACGAACGCTATGTCGGCTATGGCGGCGAGGATACCGATTTCGGCAAGACGCTGGATCAGGCGAACGTCACGATCGCCTGGATCAAGGGCGGGCTCGCCTATCACCAATATCACCCGCACCACATGCCGCCCGTCCACCATATCGACAGCGTCGTCCGCAACGCGCAGCTGTTCGAAGCGAAATGGGGCTATCGGACGATGGGCCACTGGCTGCACGCCTTCCGCCTGATGGGGCTGATCGACGACACGCCCGGCCGGCCGATCCGCATCCTGCGCGAAGCCCATGACGGCGATCGCGCCCTGACCGGCCAGCAGAGCCATCAGCCCTATGCCAATACCGCGCGCGTGCTGCGCGAACTGGAAGCCGCCGCCGCCCGCGCATCGGAGGCGGTCGCCGCGTGAGGATCGCCATCCTCGCGCATGTCCGCCAGCGGATCGCACAGCCGTTCGCAGGCGGCATGGAGGCGCATTGCTGGCACCTCGCCGCCGGGCTGCAGGATCGCGGGCATGACGTCGTCCTGTTCGCCTCGGGCGACAGCGATCCGCGCTTCGCGATCGATCCCGTGCTCGCCGAGCATTACGAGCGCACCTTCCCCTGGGCCGAGCATCGCGGCTCGGCGCCGCTGATCGCGCACCTCGACGCCGGCTATGCCGCGGCATGCGACCGGATCGCGGCGGGCGGCTTCGATGTCGTCCACAACAACAGCCTGCACCGCTTCCCGCTGGAGCGCCGCCGGACGGAGGCGGTGCCGACCGTCACCTCGCTGCACGTGCCCCCCTATGACGCGCTGCACTGGTTCGTGCAGCAGAGCCCGTCGCCGCGCCACCATCTGACCGTCACGTCGGCACGGCAGCGCGAGGCCTGGTGGCCGAACGGCGCACCGGCGGAGGTATCGGTGCTGCACAACGGCATCGATATCGATCGCTGGCCCTATCGCCCGCACGGCAACGGCGAGGCGGTGTGGTGCGGGCGCATCACGCCCAACAAGGGGCCGCATCTCGCCGCCCGGGCCGCACGCGCCGCCGGCATCCACCTGACGCTGTTCGGCGGGATCGAGGATCCCGATTATTACGGCGCAGAGGTCGCGCCGCTGCTCGGCGACGGCGTCGTCTATGCCGGGCACCGCAATGCCGAGGAACTGGCGGTGGAGCTTGGCCGCGCCTCGCTGTTCGTCTTCACACCCTGTTGGGACGAGCCGTTCGGACTGGTCGCGGCAGAGGCGATGGCGTGCGGCCTGCCCGTCGCAGCATTCGACATGGGTGCGGCGCGCGAGGTCGTCGGCGACGCCGGCCGGTTCGCGGCCCCGGGCGATGTCGCCGCGCTGGCCACGGCGATGCGCGAGGCGATGGCGATTCCCCCCGACGTCCCGCGTGACCGCGTGCAGCGGCTGTTCACGCACGATCGCTGGCTCGACCGCTGCGAGGCGCTGTACCGCACCGTGATCGCCGGCGACGTCAGGCTGGCGGCATGAGCGACGTCGTCGCGGCGCAGCGAGCCGCGCTCGATACCCTCTACCGCCGGCACCTGACGCTGGGCAGCCGCTATGCGCTGCTCGACTTTCCCGATCACGCCAATGTCGGCGACAGCGCGATCTGGCTGGGCGAACTGGTGATGCTGCGCGGCATCACCGGGCGCGATCCGGACTATGTCTGCACGTGGCACGATTTCGACGAACACGCGCTGCGCGCCGCTTGCACGGACGGCATCGTCTTCCTGCACGGGGGCGGCAATCTGGGCGATATCTGGCCACACCACCAGCAGTTGCGCGAAACCGTGCTCGAGCGGCTACGCGACCGCATCGTGGTGCAGCTGCCGCAGTCGATCCACTTTCGCGACGCGTCGGCAGCGGCGCGGTTCGCAGGCATTGCAGCACGGCACCCGCAGCTGACGCTCTACGCGCGCGACACCGCCAGCCTCGCCATCGCACAACAGATGGTCGGGACGGTCGCTTCGCTCGCCCCGGATTCCGCCTTCGCGCTCGGGAGCCAGGCACGCCGGGAGCCGGACGTGCCGGTGCTGGCGCTGATGCGCACCGACAAGGAGCGAGTCGACACCGCGTCGCCGCTGCCGGCGGACGCGATCGTCTGCGACTGGCTGGAAGACGACGATGGCCTGTCCGGCGACCACGCCGCCCTCGCCACGGCGCGTGTCGCGCGCGGCCTGCGCTTGCTGTCGCGCGGACAGACGATCGCCACCGATCGCCTGCACGGCCATATCCTCGCGCTGCTGCTCGACATCCCCCACGTCGTCTTCGACAATGATTACGGCAAGATCGGCCGCTACGTCGCGACATGGACCCAGGGCAGCCCGCGCCTGCTCCACGCACTGCCATCGCCGCCGCGATCCGTCGCGGCATGACCGCCATCCCGGCGATCAGCCTGCTCGTCTGCACGCGTAACCGCGCCGCCGCTTTGCCGCGCCTGCTCGCCTCGATCACCCACGCCGCCGCGCAGGAGGGCGCGCCTGCGATCGAGGTCGTCATCGTCGACAATGGCTCGACCGACGCCACGGCCGATCGGCTGGCGGCATGGCAGGCGCAACAGTCGTTCCCCGTCCACCTGCTCCACAGCGACCGGCCCGGCCTGGCGCGCGCGCGGAACGTCGGTCTCGCCGCCATGCGCGGCGCGATCGTCGCGATGACCGACGACGACTGCCGTCTCCACCCCGAATATTTTATCGCGCTCACCCGCTGTTTCGCGGCGCTCGACGGATCGGCCATCGTCGGCGGCCGCATCCTGCCCGGCGACCCCAATGACTTGCCGATCACGATCAAGCTGGAAGACCACCCGATGATCGCGACGCCCGATCGGTTTCCGGGCGGGTTCGTGATGGGCGCCAATCTGGCGATGACGCGCGACGTGCTGCACCGCGTCGGTGCCTTCGACGAGCGGTTCGGCGCGGGCGCGCCGTTCCGCGCCGCCGAGGACACCGACTATCTGCTGCGCGCGCAGGCGGCGGGGATCGCGCTGCGTTACGAGCCCCATTTCGTCGTCGACCATCACCACGGACGCCGCCTCGCCGCCGAGGAACGCGCGTTGCTAGCGGGGTACAGCGTCGGCGATGGCGCGCTCTACGCCAAATTCCTGTTCAAGGACCGGCGGGTGCTGCGCTACCTCATGCAGGACGTCGGATCGCTGCGTCTCGACCTGCTCCGCCCGGTCCGCGCCCATAAGAGCATTCGGGCATTCTACACGTTCTGCCTGCGCCACAAGCTGATCGGCATGGCCGCCTTCCTGACCGCGAGCGCCAGGAGCGGCCGGCGCCCTACCGATCAGTACGGCCGGGCATAAGCGTCAGGGCCGATCGACGCGGCCGCCCGGCAGCGGATGCGGCACGCCGGTCGTGCCGGGAAAGCTGATCGGCAGCCCCTTCAGCGTCCGCACCGCCATATAGGCGAAGCCCTCCGCCTCCATCGCGTCGCCATCCCAGCCGAGCGTATCGCTGGCTTCCGGTGCGATGCCGGTGCGTTCGCCGATCATGCGCAGCAGCGTTGGGTTGTGACGGCCCCCGCCCGCGACGATCAGGCGCTGCGGCCGTGCGGGCAGCTGGTCCAGCGCCTCGGCCACGGTCGCCGCGGTAAAGGCGGTCAGCGTCGCCGCGCCGTCCGCCGCCGACAGGCCGCGTGCCGGTTGAATGGTGAAATCGTTGCGGTCGAGGCTCTTCGGCGACGGCGCGGCGAAATAGGGATGGTCGAGCATCGCGGTCAGCACCGCCTCGTCCACATGCCCCGACGCGGCAAGCGCACCATCGGCATCGTAACGCGCGCCGGTTTCCGCCTCGACCCAGCTGTCGATCAGGCCATTCGCCGGCCCCGTGTCGAAGGCGACCAGCGCGCCATCCGCGCCGACGAAGGTGACATTGCCGACGCCGCCGAGGTTGAGCACCGCGACCGGCCGCTCAAGCCCGGCCGTCAGTGCGGCGTGATAGATCGGGAGCAGCGGCGCCCCCTGCCCGCCTGCCGCAACGTCCGCACTGCGCAGATCGCTGACCACCGCGATGCCGGTGGCGCGCGCCAGCACCGCGCCATCGCCGATCTGCCACGTCCAGCCGCGGTCGGGCCGGTGCGCGACGGTCTGCCCGTGATAGCCGATCACCGCCACGTCCGCCGCCGCCACGCCCGCATCGCGCAGCAGCTTGTGGACGGCAAAGGCGTGCGTCCGGTCGATCAGCTCGCCCGCCGCGACGATATCGGGCGAAGCGCGCGGCCGATCGAAGGTCAGCGCCAGCGCGGTCGCCGCGGCCAGCTGCTCGCGGGCCGCATCCGAATAGGGCTCGCCGCGAAAGGCCATCGGCCGCACCTCTCCTTCGCCATCCGTATCGATCAGCGCCGCGTCGATCCCGTCGAGCGACGTCCCGGACATCAATCCTATTGCCAGCATGCACGATCACTCCCGTCGGCTCGATGTGGCGGCTGCGCGGCAGGCTGTCGAGCGGCATCGCCCCCGGATGCGACGAATGGCCGCGCCTGTCGCGCCATCTGGCAAAAGCGCGCGAAATCGACTATGTCGCGCGCTCTCATGGCAACTCGTCTTCCTTCTCCGCCGCGCGTCGGCATGGTGTCGCTCGGCTGTCCCAAGAATCTGGTCGACAGCGAACGCATCCTCACCCAGCTGCGCGCCGACGGCTATCAGATGTCCGCCGATTATGCCGGCGCCGACGTCGTGCTGGTCAACACCTGCGGCTTCCTCGATTCCGCCAAGGAAGAAAGCCTTGAGGCGATCGGCGAAGCGATCGCGGAAAACGGCCGCGTCATCGTGACGGGCTGCATGGGCAAGGAGGCGGAGGTGATCCGCGCCCGCTTCCCACAGGTGCTCGCCGTCACCGGCGCGCATCAATACGAACAGGTGGTCGAGGCGGTGCATGAGGCGGCGCCTGCGAACCTGTCGCCCTATATCGACCTCATCCCCGACGCCGGGCTGAAGCTGACGCCGCGCCACTACAGCTATCTGAAGATTTCGGAAGGCTGCAACCACCGCTGCTCCTTCTGCATCATCCCCAGCTTACGCGGCGACCTCGTCAGCCGCCGCCCCGACGCCATCCTGCGCGAGGCGGAGAAACTGGTCGCCGCCGGCACGCAAGAATTGCTCGTCATCAGCCAGGACACCAGCGCCTACGGCATCGACATCCGCAAGGAACCGCGGATGTGGAAGGGGCGCGAGGTCGTGCCGCACATGACCGATCTCGCCCGCGAACTCGGCCAGATCGCGCCCTGGGTGCGGCTGCACTACGTCTACCCCTATCCGCATGTCGATCAGGTCATTCCGCTGATGGCGGAAGGGCTCGTGCTTCCCTATCTCGACATCCCGTTCCAGCACGCCGCGCCGTCGGTGCTGAAGGCGATGAAGCGCCCCGGCAACGACGCCAAGGTCTTGCAGCGTATCCACCAGTGGCGGGACATCTGCCCGGACATCGCGATCCGATCGACCTTCGTCGTCGGCTTCCCCGGCGAGACCGAGGCGGACTTCCAGTATCTGCTCGACTGGCTGGACGAAGCACAGCTCGACCGCGTCGGCGCGTTCCGCTTCGAGCCGGTGGAGGGTGCCGCCGCCAATGCGCTGCCCGATCCGGTGCCGGAGGAGGTCAAGGAAGAGCGCTATCAGCGGATCATGGAAAAGACCGCCGCGATCAGCGCCGCGAAGCTCGCCGCCAAAGTCGGTCGCACCCTGCCCGTCATCATCGACGAGGTCGGCGAGGAAGGCGCAACGGGCCGCAGCCAGGCCGATGCGCCCGAAATCGACGGGCAGGTCTTCCTGCGCGACGCCGCCCATCTGTCTGTCGGCAATATCGTGCCGGTAACGATCGAGGACGCCGACGAACACGACCTGTACGGCGTGCCGGCGTAAGGACTTAGCGGTCCACGCTGGACGCCGCAGCGCTCCCCTGCAAGGATCACCGGTCTGCGGCGGGAGACGATGGCGATGATGACGCGGCTGGCGATCGGCGGCTATCGTTCGATCCGCGACCTTACGCTGGAGCTGTCGCCGCTAACGATCGTCACCGGACCGAATGGTTCGGGCAAATCCAGCCTGTATCGCGCGTTGCGTCTGCTGGCCGACGTAGCGCAGGGCCGGCTCATCGCCTCGCTCGCGCAGGACGGCGGACTGGCGTCGGTGTTATGGGCTGGTCCTGAGACGATCAGCCGCGACATGCGCGCCGGGCGCGTGCCTGTACAGGGAACGGTGCGGACCGGACCGGTCAGCCTCAGGCTCGGTTTCTCCGGTCCCGACTTCGGTTATGCGATCGATATCGGGCCGCCGATCCCCGGCACCGGCTTCGCGGGCGATCCTGAGATCAAGGTAGAGGCGATGTGGACGGGCGAAAAGCTCGGCCGCGCCAATGCCTTCGCCGAGCGTCGAGGGCGCGTCGTCAACCTGCGCACGGCCGACACCGGCGAATGGCGGCGAAGCCCCATCGACCTGTCGGGCTTCGAATCGATGGTCACGCACGCGGCCGATCCCGTCGATGGCCTGGAGTTGCTGCTGATGCGTGAGCGCATGCGCAACTGGCGCTTCTACGACAGCCTGCGGACGGATCTGGACGCACCGGTCCGGCGGCCGCAGATCGTCACCTACACGCCCGTCATGGCGGGCGATGGATCGGACCTCGTTGCCGCGATCGCGACCATCCAATTCTTTGGCGATGGGGAGGCATTGGCAGCGGCGATCGACGACGCCTTTCCCGGATCGACGATCACGCTTATCGGTGGCGAGGGCGCTCGTCCGTCGTTCGGCCTGCGCCAGCCCGGTATGCTTCGGGCGCTCGACGCACGCGAATTATCCGATGGCACCCTGCGGTACGTCCTGCTGGTCGCAGCGTTACTGTCGCCTCGTCCGCCCGAACTGATGGTGCTGAACGAGCCTGAGGCGAACCTCCACCCGTCTTTGCTGCTACCGCTCGCCCGACTCCTCACCGCCACCGCCCGCTCCTGCCAGATCATCGTTGTCTCCCACAGCAGCGCCTTGCTCGATGCGTTGCGCGCCAGCGGCGACGTCGGCGACATCGCGCTGGAAAAGGAATTGGGCGAAACGCGCACGCAGGATCGCTTCGGCCCGCAATGGGCGTGGCCGAAACGCTGACGTCGATTTCACTTTCGCCCATCGCGGCCGATGTGGCAGCTAGGCGCGATGAAGCTCCCGACATTCGCCGCAGCCTGTGCGCTCGCCCTCGCTCCCGCAGCGGTGCAGGCGCAAGCGCTCTCCCCCACCGAACTCGCCGCGGTTGACAAGGTCGTTGCCGATGGCCTCGCCGCCACGGCCACGCCGTCTGCGCAGGTCGCGATCGTGCGCGGTGGCAAGATCGTGCTCGTCAAGGCCTATGGCGAGCAGGCGAAGGGCGTGCCCGCCCGCACCGACGCGCCCTATCAGATCGCGTCGATCTCCAAACAATTCACCGCCGCGGCGCTGCTGCTGCTTGCCGACGACGGCAAAGTATCGATGGACGATACGGTGGCCAAATGGCTGCCCGGCATCAGCGGCGGCGATAAAATCACCATCCGCCAGTTGCTCAGCCACACCTCGGGTCTGCAGGATTACTGGCCGCAGGACTATAGCTTCGCCGCGATGGAAAAGCCGACGACGCCGCAGGCGATCGTCGATCGCTGGGCGAAGAAGCCGCTCGATTTCGCGCCGGGCACGCAGTGGCAATATTCGAACACCGGCTATGTCGTCGCCGGCATGATCGCCGAAAAGGCCGCAGGCGAGCCACTAATGACCTTCCTGCAACGTCGCATCTTCGCGCCTTTGGGGATCAAGGCGATCGACCAGGACAAGGCGGTCGGCAACGGTTTCCCCGTCGGCTATCACCGCAACGCTTTGGGCCCGGTCCGCGCCGCGCCGCCACCCGCGGAGGGCTGGCTGTTCGCCGCCGGTGAGCTGTCGATGAGCGCCGCCGATCTCGCGAAATGGGACGTCGCGCGTATGGATCGCAGCCTGCTGCCCGCCGCCGACTGGGCCGCGCAGGAAAAGCCGGTGCTGCTCAACGACGGCAGCACGACCAATTACGGCCTGGGCGTCAGCCTCGGCAAGCGCGCCGGCGTGCCCTATGTGGAGCATAGCGGCGAGGCGGTCGGCTTCCTGTCCGAAAACATCGTTTTCCCCGAACAGAAAGCGGCGGTGGTCGTGCTGACCAATGCCGATTTCGGCGACGCCTTCGTCACCATCGCCAATGGCATTGCGAAGGTCGTGCTCCCGGCGACGGCGGATGCCGCCGAAGTCCAGAAGACCGCGCAGGCCCGCGCGCTGTTCGATTCGCTGCGGTCCGGCACGCTCGACCGGTCGAAGCTGACGCCCAATGCATCCTATTATTTCACGCCGCAGGTGCTCGCCGACTATAAGAGCAGCCTCGCACCACTGGGCGCGCCGACCAGCTTCGAACTCGCCGGGCCCAAGCGGCTGCGCGGTGGCTTCGTGCAGCGCCGCTACGTCGTGACCTATCCAGACCGGAAGCTGTCGATCGCGACCTTCGCGGAACCGGATGGCGCGCAGCGCTACGAACAATTCCTCGTGTTCCCGGCCAACTGACATGCCCGATACCCTGCTCCAGCCCGACCGTGGCCAGGCCGCCCGCACGATCGACCTGATCGCCCCCGACGCCTATGACGCGTGGCTGGGCGGCCAGCCGCAGCGGGTGCGCACCGCCCTCGCCGCACAGCGCTTCACCGGCAAGGCGGGCAGCGCGGCGGTGTTCGTCGACGAGGACGTCCATGGCATCGCCGTCGCGGGCCCCGCCGACCCGTGGTCGCTCGCCAAGCTTGCCGAGACGCTGCCGGCTGGGACCTATCGCGTCGCGGGCGAGATCGGCCCGGCGGCGCTCGGCTGGGTGCTCGGCCAATATCGCTTCGACCGCTATCGCCGCCCCGACGACACCGGCCCCCGCATCCTGCTGACCCGCGATGCGGCGGGGATCGAGGAGGTGCTGCGCGTTGCCTCCGCGACCGCGCTGGTCCGCGACCTCGTCAACACCGGCGCCGGCGATCTCGGGCCGGCCGAGCTGGAAATGGCCGCCGAGAAGCTGGCGCGCGAGCATCATGCGGCGCTCACCGTCACGCGCGGCGACACGCTGGCCGCCGACTATCCGATGATCCACGCGGTCGGGCAGGCCGCGGTGAAGGAGCGCCATCCGCGCCTGATCGAGCTGGAATGGGGCGACCCCGCGCATCCGCGCATCGCCCTGGTCGGCAAGGGCGTGGTGTTCGACACCGGCGGTCTCGACATCAAGCCGTCCGCCGGCATGCGGTTGATGAAGAAGGATATGGGCGGCGCGGCCCACGCGCTGGCGCTGGCGAGCCTCGTGATGGCGGCACGGCTGCCGGTGCGGCTCCACCTGCTGATCCCGGCGGTCGAGAATGCGATCGCCGGCAACGCCTTCCGCCCCGGGGATGTGCTGCGCAGCCGCGCGGGGCTGACGGTCGAGAACACCAATACCGACGCCGAAGGACGCCTGATTCTGGGCGATGCGCTGACCAAGGCGGGCGAAGGAAAGCCTGAACTCATCCTCGACTTCGCGACGCTGACCGGCGCGGCCCGCGTCGCTCTCGGCCCCGACCTGCCGCCGCTGTTCACCGACGACGAGGATCTGGCGCGCGATATCCTGGCCGCCGGCGATGCGCTCAGCGATCCACTGTGGCGCATGCCGCTGTGGAGCGCGTACGACGACATGCTGAAGTCGGACATCGCCGACATGGTCAACGCGCCCGACGGCGGCTTCGCCGGTGCCGTCACCGCCGCGCTGTTCCTTCGCCGCTTCGTGCCGCAGGACGTCGCCTGGGCGCATATGGACGTCTTCGCCTGGCGCCCGACCGCCAAGCCCGGCCGACCCAAGGGCGGCGAGGCCTATGCGTTGCGGGCGTGTTATGCGGTGCTGAAGGCGCGCTATCCGCTCGGCTGAGGTCGCGCGCCGACATCGATGCGGTTCCCGTCGGGGTCCGCGAAGACGAAGGCACGCTGGCCATAGTCCTTGTCGGCCAGCCGCTTGATGATCCGCGTGCCCGCGGCCTCCAGCCGGCGATAGAGCGCATCGGCATCGTCGACGAACAGGTGCATGACGTTGGCCGTGGAGGCGACGTGATCGGCCTTGCGGGTCAGGTGAACCTCCGCGGCATCCTTCTTCAACACGGCAAAGCCCAGCGGATCGCCGTTTTCGAAGACGGTCGCGAAACCCAGCACGCCGCCGTAAAAACGCAAGGCCGCTTGCATATCGCGCACGCAGATCGTCGGCGCCGCACGCCCGAACGTAACCGGCTCATCCATCGGAAATCATCCTGTCGGGCAGCGGCGGCGGTGCGCATGCCGGGTGATGAAGCGGTGTCCATTGCCTAGCTGCGCCGCGAAGCCCGCACTGTCAACGCATCAGCGGTCGGTCGCGGGCGGATCGATATCCCATTGCTGGTCGCGCAACACGGTCGACGCCACGGGCTTGCCCGCCGCATCGCGCCACGGATCGTAGCGGAAGCGCTTTTCGATCGCCCGGCACGTCGCCTGATCCATCAGCGCATTGCCGCTTGATTGCGCAATCCGGCAATTGGTGACGTGGCCGTTGGTCTCGACCCGGTAGCGGACGCTCACCACGCCGCGAAAACCGGTGTCGAGGATCGAATCGGGAATGTCCGATCCCTTGATCCGCCCGTTGATCAGTCGCGGCACGCGTTCCCAGCCGCTGCCGTCGCCATCACCGTCGCCGCCCGCGCCATTACCGTTACCGATCCCGCCGGCGCCCGTGCCCGGCCCCGGCTTGTCCGACGCGCCGGAGGTCGCCTGCACGCCGGTATTGGGCAGCGGCGCGACGATCACCGGCGGCGGCGGCGCGACCTGGATAATCGGCACCGGCGCCGTCACTTCGGTCGCCTTGGAGCGCAGGTTGGGCGGAGAGGCCTTGCCGCTCGGCCGGTTGATCTTCTTGGGCGGCGGCACCACGCGTTCGGGCGGCGGTAGATCGGGCATGACGGTAAAGGTCGCCAACGCCTGCTGCACCGCCTGCGGCGCGCCGTGAAAGGCCAGCCCCATCACCAAGGCATAGCCCAGCGTCGCCACGACGCCCCCGGTCAGGAGCGCCGCACCGATCCGCTCGCGTCGCGAAGCGCCGTATTGCGAAGGGCCATAGGTCGTCACCATGCGACAGATGATGTCGCATGGCGCCTTTCGCAACGCTGACTGGCAGCGTGGATAGGGCGTTACAGCGTCGCCGCCGCCTCGATGATCGGCACGAACTTCGCCGCGGTCAGGCTCGCGCCGCCGACCAGGGCACCGTCGACATTCTCGCAGGCGAGAATCGTTGCGGCATTATCGCCCGTCACCGATCCGCCGTACAGGATGCGGATCCCATCCGCCGCGTCGCCGACCAGTTGGCGCAGCTTGGCGCGGGCGATCGAATGGATCGCGGCGATCTGGTCCAGCGTCGGCGTGCGGCCGGTGCCGATCGCCCAGCGCGGTTCGTAGGCGAGCGTAAACCAGCTGCCATCGGCGTTGTCGGGCACCGATTTCTCGATCTGCGCCTGCACCACGCGCTCGGCGCGGTCGGCGTCGCGCTCGGCCTCGGTCTCGCCGCAGCAGGAAATGACGTGCAGCCCCGCGCGCCGCGCCGCCGCCGCCTTGGCCCAGGCGTCATGGCTGGTTTCGCCCTGATCCGCCCGGCGCTCGCTATGGCCGACGATCGTGAAGCGCGCGCCGGCTTCCGCGACCATGCCCGCCGAGACGCAGCCGGTGTGCGCGCCGCTGTCCGCCTCATGCACATCCTCGGCGCCGATCGACAGGTTGGGCACGCGGTCCGCCGCGCCCGCGATCAGCGTGAAGGGCACGGCGACCGCCACGTCCACCCCCGGTGCTGCCTCGGCCGCGGCGGCAATCGCGTCCAGTTCGGCGAGCGCCGCGCGCGATCCGTTCATTTTCCAGTTTCCCGCCACGAACTTGCGCCGAGTCATCCGACCTCCCGTCCTGCCTTATCAGTCGTTTTACACGTTAAACGCGTCATGCCTGCCCGCGCGCTTGATGGCAAGGCACTGCCCCCCTAAAGCGTGGACCAAATCTTTCAGGGACGATCGGCCACTCCATGCTCAGCTTCTTCCGCCGGATCATCAATTCCAAGGCCGGCGTCGTCGTCACCTTCATCGTGCTGGGCGTCATCGCGCTCGCCTTCGCCGCGGGCGACATCACCGGCCTCGCCGGCAACGGCCCCAGCCTGTCGGGCGGCAGCGTCGCGACCGTCGGCGGCACGAAGATCTCGCCCGCCGAGCTGCGCCAGCGCGTGCAGACCGAACTGGCCGGCGCCCGCCAGCGCATCCCGACGCTGACCATGGAACAGCTGCTCGAACAGGGCGGCCTGCAATCCACGCTGGACCGCGCGATCAACGGCGTCGCGCTGGAACGCTTCGGCCAGGACCAGGGCATGGTCGTCAGCAAGCGGTCGATCGACGGCGTCATCGCCGGCATCCCCGGCCTGCGCGGTCCCAACGGCCAGTTCGATCCCGTCCGCTACCAGCAGCTGCTCGCCGACCAGAAGCTGACCGACGCACAGGTCCGCACCGACATCGCGCGCGACATCATCGCGCAGCAGCTGATGCTGCCGACGCAGGGGGCGACGCAGGTGCCGCAGAAGGTCGCGCTGCCCTATGCCTCGCTGATGCTCGAAAAGCGGACCGGCCAGATCGCGTTCGTCCCCGCCTCCGCGCTCGCCGGCGGCCCCGCGCCGACCGACGCCGAATTGCAGGCCTTCTATCGCCGCAACGTCGCGCGCTTCACCGTGCCGGAACGCCGCGTGATCCGCTACGCCCGCGTCACGCCCGATATGGTGAAGGCCGCCGCCACGCCGACCGACGCCGAGATCGCCGCCGCCTACAAGAGCCAGGCGCCGCGCTTCGCCGCTGCCGAAAAGCGCACGATCGCGCAGGTCGTGGTTGCCGATCAGGCCGGCGCCAACGCCATCGCCGCCAAGGTGAAGGGCGGCACGTCGCTGACCGACGCCGCGCGCGCCGCCGGCCTGGAAGCCGCGACGCAGACCGCCGTCACCAAGTCGGCTTATGCCGGCACGACCAGCACTGCGATCGCCGACGCCGCCTTCGCCGCGCCGCGCGGCGGTATGATCGGCCCGGTGCGCGGGCCGCTCGGCTGGGTCGTCGCCAAGATCGAATCGATCGAACAATCGCCCGGCAAGACGCTGGAGCAGGCGAAGCCGGAACTGGTCGCGGCGCTGTCCAAGGACAAGCTCGCCCGCGCGCTGTCGGACCTGCATGACAAGCTGGACGATGCGCTCGGCAAGAGCGCGACGTTCGACGAGGTGACCGCCGACCAGAAGCTCAGCGCCACCACCACGCCCGCGCTGCTCGCCAACGGCACCAACCCCGATTCGCCCGGCACCGCCGCCGATCCGGCGATCGCCCCGATCGTCGGCGCCGCCTTCCAGATGGCGGAGGGCGACCCCGCGCAGCTGGTGCCGACGGGCCAGGACGGCAGCTTCGCCGTGGTTGCGCTCGGCCGTGTGGTCCCCGCCGCGCCGCGCCCGCTGGATCAGGTGCACGCACAGGTCGCCGCGGACTACGCCGCCGATCGTGCCCGCGCCGCCGCGCGCAAGCTCGCGACCGACATCCTCGCCAAGGTGAACAAGGGTACGCCGCTGGCGCAGGCGATGGCGACCGCCGGCCGTCCGCTGCCGCCGGTCCAGCCCGCCGTCGCGACGCGCGCGCAGCTCGCGTCCGCGCAGGGCCAGGTGCAGGCGCCGCTCGCGCTGATGTTCGCGATGGCCAAGGGCAATGCGAAGCTGCTCGAAGCGCCGAACAATGCCGGCTGGCTGATCGTCAAGCTCGACCAGATCGTGCCCGGCGACGCCAAGGGCGTGCCGCAGGCGGTGGCCGGTGCCCGCGCCAGCATCGCGCAGCTCGTCGGCCGCGAATATGCCGAGCAGTTCGCCCGCGCCGTCCGCAACGCCGTCGGCGTGAAGACCGATGCGGCCGCGCTCGCCAAGGTGCGCGCCGATCTGACCGGCGCCGGCAACTGAGATGAGCGCCAGCGCCGCGGCGATCGCGACCCTCGCCGCCGGGCGCCCGGCGTTCGTCTGGCGGCGGCAGGTCGCCGACACCGAAACGCCGGTCGCCGCCGCGCTCAAGCTGATCGAGCCGGGCCGCGGCGACTTCCTGCTCGAATCGGTCGAAGGCGGCGCGACGCGCGGGCGGCACAGCCTGATCGGCCTCGCGCCCGATCTCGTCTTCCGTGCGCATGGCGACACCGCCGAGATCAACCGCCACTGGGCGACCGATCGCACCGCCTTCCAGCCGACCGGGACGCCGACGCTCGCCGCGCTGCGCGCGCTCGTCGCGGAATGCCAGGGTCAGGTCCCTGCGGAACTACCGCGCGCGCTCGCCTGCCTCGTCGGCTATTTCGGCTATGAGACGATCGGCCTCGTCGAGCGGCTCGACGCCCCGGCCGCCGATCCGCTCGGCCTGCCCGACATGCTGTTCGTCCGGCCGACGGTGATCTGCGTGTTCGATCGCCTCGCCGATGCGCTCTATCTGGTCGCCCCGGTATGGCCCGATGCCACGCGCACGCCGGAGAAGCTGGTCGCCGCGGCGGAGGACCGGCTGGACGACGTCGCCGCCCGCCTCGCCCATACCCCGCTGCCGGCGCCCGTCACCGCAGACCCCGAAGAGCCCGCCTATACGCCCGCCATCGCGCCGCAGGACTATGCGACGATGGTCACCCGCGCGCAGGACTATATCGCTGCGGGCGACATTTTTCAGGTGGTGCTGGCGCAGCGCTTCTCCGCGCCCTTCGCGCTGCCGCCGTTCGAACTGTACCGCAGCCTGCGCCGCATCAACCCCTCGCCCTTCCTCTACCACCTCGATCTGCCCGGCTTTGCGCTGATCGGGTCCAGCCCCGAAATCCTCGTCCGGGTCCGCGACGGTCAGGTCACGATCCGTCCGATCGCCGGCACCCGCCCGCGCGGCAAGACCGCGGCGGAGGACGAGGCGAATCGCGAAACCCTGCTCGCCGATCCGAAGGAACGCGCCGAGCATCTGATGCTGCTCGATCTCGGCCGCAACGACGTCGGCCGGGCGGCGGCCCCGGGCACGGTGCGCGTCACGTCGAGCTACGGCATCGAATTGTACAGCCACGTCATGCACATCGTCTCGAACGTGGTGGGCGATCTGTCCCCCGCCGCCGACGCGATCGACGCCCTTTTCGCCGGCTTTCCCGCCGGCACGGTCAGCGGCGCCCCGAAAGTGCGCGCCTGCCAGATCATCGCCGAACTCGAGCCCGAACGGCGCGGCGCCTATGCCGGCGGCGTCGGCTATTTCTCGCCGGACGGATCGATGGATTCGTGCATCGTCCTGCGCACCGCGATCGTGAAGGACGGCACCATCCACGCGCAGGCCGGCGCCGGCATCGTCGCCGACAGCGTGCCGGCGTACGAACAGCGCGAGTGCGAAGCGAAGGCTGGGGCGATCCTGGCGGCCGCCCGCGACGCCGTAGCGCGCGCGGCGGATGGGCGGTTCGGGCAGTAGGCCCTAGGCTCTGCGCTCCGACGAAACTTCAGCCAATCCGTCATCCCAGCGAAGGCCGGGATCTCCCGGTTACAGCGCGCAGAAAGCCGCAAGAGACCCCAGCCGCCGCTGGGGTGACGACCTAAACTAGGGCCGATCAACATTCGCCGTCGTGATGGATTTTTCGACGAGCGGAGAGACCCGAAGAAAAAGAGTTTTGTTCGCGCGGAGGCGCGGAGGACGCAGAGATGTCACATGCGTGGCAGCGCTTCGCCTTGACCTCGACCGAGATAGACAGGCCGCTCGCGCGGCAAACGCGACACCTCTGCGTCCTCCGCGCCTCCGCGCGAACCGTCTTTTATCGTCACCTCTTCGTATCTTGGCGTGATTGAATGTCGATCGGTCCTAGGACCGTAGTCCAAGCCTCAGGGAATCTGCGCCTGCGCATCGCGCTGCGCACGCCGTTCCGCCGCCCACTGGCGGTTCTGCATCAGCGCACAGCCGCTCTGCCCGCCGGTGCCGACGGGCGAGCACGTATCCGGCAACCCGGCCGCGGCGCGACCGATCTGGTCCTGCACCGCCACCTTGTTCGACCATGCCTGGTTCTGCGCCGGGATCGGCCCGCTGTCGCGGAACTGCTTCGGGATGCGATAGGGCTGGTCGAGCGTCGAGCAGACGACGATCTCGGTCGAGGTGCTCTGCGGGCACTTCTGTCCCACGCCCAGCGTCACGCTCCGCACCCGCTGCGGCGGCGAGCCCGCCTCCGCCGTCCCGTCCGTCCCGGTGGCGGGGGTGGTCTGCGCGGAGGCGACCGCCGGCAGGGCGATGAGGGCGGCGAGCAGCAACGGGCGGATCATGACGGGCACTCCTTCAGGTCGTTCAACGTGCAGCCGCCGCCATGGCTCCCGCCGGCGTGGCATGGTTTTTCGGGTCTAACCGAACCGACATTGCTACAGGATTGCCACGACGCAAGAGGGTGCGACAGGTTGCACGCCCGCGCTCTTCGGCTATGGCGGCGCCATGATCCTCGTCGTCGACAATTACGACAGCTTCACCTGGAACCTCGTCCACTACCTCATGGAGCTGGGCAGCGAGGTCGAGGTGGTGCGCAACGACGCCATTTCGGCGGGGCAGGCGCTGTCGTCGGGCGCCAGCGCCTTCCTCATCTCGCCCGGCCCCTGCACCCCGACCGAGGCGGGCGTCAGCCTCGATCTCGTCGCCGCGGCCGCGGATGCGGGGCGTCCGCTGCTCGGCGTGTGCCTGGGCCATCAGGCGATCGGCCAGCATTTCGGTGGTAAGGTCGAACGCGGCGGACTGATGCACGGCAAGACATCCCCGGTCGACCATGACGGCACCGGCCTGTTCGAAGGGCTGCCCTCGCCGTTCATGGCGACGCGCTATCACAGCCTGATCGTCAACGACGTGGCGTCGCCCCTGGTCGTCAACGCGCGCACCCAGGATGGCATCGTCATGGGCTTCCGCCACGAAAACCTGCCGATCCACGGCGTGCAGTTCCATCCCGAAAGCATCGCGACCGAACACGGCCATGCCATGCTCGCCAACTTCCTGACGATCGCCGGCATTCCGGTGCGCGAGCGCCCGTGACCAGCATCGTCCTGCTTCCCGACCCATCGACGCCGCTGTCGCGCGAAAGCGCGGCGCAGGCGTTTGCCGATATCCTCGACGCACGCGTCTCGGCAGAGGCGATCGGCGACTTCCTGCTGGCGCTGTCCGATCGCGGCGAAACCAGCATCGAGATCGCCGAGGCCGCGCGCGCGCTGCGTGCCCGCCTGATCCCGATCGCCGCTCCCGATGGCGCGATCGACGTCTGCGGCACGGGCGGTGACGGGCATCATACGCTCAACGTCTCGACCGCCGTCGCGCTGGTCGTCGCGGCGTGCGGCGTACCGGTCGCCAAGCACGGCAACCGCGCCGCCTCCTCGAAAGCGGGCGCTGCGGATACGCTGGAGGCGCTCGGCCTCGATATGGAGATCGCCGGCGCGACCGCGGAGGCGAGCCTCGCCGATATCGGCATCGCCTTCCTGTTCGCCGCCAACCACCATCCCGCGATGGCGCGGATCACGCCGATCCGCCGCCGCATCGGCAAGCGCACGATCTTCAACCTGATGGGGCCGCTCGCCAATCCGGCGCGCGTGTCGCACCAGCTGATCGGCATCGCCCGCCCCGATTACGCCGGCCTCTATGCCGAGGCGCTGGAACAGCTCGGCACCGCACGCGCCGCGGTGATTTCGGGCGAAGAGGGCCTGGACGAACTGTCCACCGCCGGCCCCAGCCTCGCGGTGAATGTCGGCAGCGCGGCGCTGCCATCGCGCATCACGCCGGAAGACGCCGGTCTGCCCCGCCACCCGCTCGCCGCCATCCGCGGCGGCGACCCGGCCTATAATGCCGCCGCACTGCGCCGACTGCTCGATGGAGAGGCGGGCGCCTATCGCGACGCCGTGCTGCTCAACGCGGCGGCGGCGCTTGTCGTTGCCGACCGCGCACCCAATCTCACTGCGGGCGCACAGGCCGCCGCCGAAGCGCTCGACGCCGGCCGCGCTGCCGCGCTCCTCGACCGCTGGATCGCCTACCGATGACCATTTTGTCCCGCATTATCGAAACCAAGCGCGCAGAGGTTGCCGCGCGCAAGGCGACGATCAGCCTCGCCGATCTCGACGCGCGCATCGCCGCGGTGACGAAGCCGCGCGGCTTCCGCGCCGCGCTCGACGCCACATCCGGCCACGCGCTCATTGCCGAAATCAAAAAGGCCAGCCCGTCCAAGGGGCTGATCCGTGCCGATTTCGATCCGCCCGCCCACGCGCGCGCTTATCAGGCGGGTGGCGCGGCCTGCCTGTCGGTGCTCACCGACGAACAATGGTTCCAGGGCAGCGATGACTATCTGATCGCCGCGCGCGCCGCCTGCGACCTGCCCGTGATCCGCAAGGATTTCATGGTCGATCCCTGGCAGGCGACCGAAAGCCGCTCGATCGGCGCCGATGCCATCCTCATCATCGTTGCCGCGCTGGACGACAATCAGATGGCGGAAATCGAGGCGTCGGCGCTCGATTGCGGCATGGACGTGCTGGTCGAGGTGCATGACGAATCCGAACTGGACCGCGCGCTCCGCCTCAAATCGCGGCTGATCGGCGTCAACAACCGCAATCTGCACGACTTCTCCGTCGACTTCGCCCGCACCTACGAGCTGGTCGGCAAGGCGCCAAAGGGCTGCACCTTCGTTGCGGAAAGCGGCCTCGAAACCCGCGCCGATCTCGATGCGATGGCGGCGCATGGCGTGCGCTGCTTCCTGATCGGCGAGGCGCTGATGCGCGCCGACGACGTCGAGGCCGCGACGCGGGCCTTGGTCGGGTGAGCCGCCTCACCCATATCGACGCCGACGGTGCCGCGCATATGGTCGATGTCGGCGACAAGGCGGTGACGCAGCGTCGCGCGGTCGCCACCGGCCGCATCGCCATCGCACCCGACGCCCTGGCGGCAATCCGCGACGGCGCCGCGAAGAAGGGCGACGTGCTCGCCGTTGCCCGCGTCGCCGGGATCATGGCGGCGAAAAAGACCGCGGACCTTATCCCGCTCTGCCACCCCTTGCCCCTCACCCGCGTCACGCTCGACCTGACGCTGGACGATGCCGGCATCACCGCAACCGCGCTGACCGCCACCGACGGCAAGACCGGCGTCGAGATGGAGGCGCTGACCGCCGTGTCGGTCGCCTTGCTCACCATCTACGACATGGCGAAGGCGATGGACCGCGCCATGACCATCTCGGACATCCGCCTGCTCGAAAAGGCCGGCGGCGCCTCTGGCGATTGGCGCGCCTGACGCCATGGCGCTGCTCCCGATCGACGAAGCCCAGGCGCGGCTGTTCGCGCACGCCCCGCCGGTCGGGACCGAAACCGTGCCGCTGACCGCCGCCGCCGGCCGCTGGGCGGCGGACGACATCGCCGCCCGCCGCACCCAGCCCGCCGCCGACCTGTCGGCGATGGACGGCTATGCGATCCGCTTCACCGACCTGCCCGGACCGTGGACGCTGATCGGCGAAAGCGCCGCCGGCCGCCCCTTTGCCGGCACCGTCGGGCCCGGCGAAACCGCGCGCATCTTCACCGGCGCGGCCATGCCCGAAGGCGCCGACACGGTGATGGTGCAGGAAGAGATCGCGGCCTCCGGCACCGCGATCCACCTGACTGGCGAAGGCCCGGCAACGCTCGGCCGCAACACCCGCCGCCGCGGCCTCGACTTTCACGCCGGCAATCGCCTGATCGCCCGCGGCGAGCGGCTGACGCCAGCCCGCATCGCCGTCGCCGCGACCGGCGGCATCGGCACGATCGCGGTCCACCGCCGGGTGCGCGTCGCCATCTGCGCGACGGGCGACGAACTGGTCGATCCGGGCACCCGCGGCGACGCGAGCGCGCTGCCCGAATCGAACCGCGCGATGCTGACGGCGATGCTCGCCGACCTGCCGATCGAGCTGATCGACCTCGGCATCCTGCCCGATGATCTCGATCGCCTGCGCGATGCGTTCGCGCGCGTCGACGCCGACCTGCTCGTCACCACCGGCGGCGCGTCCGTGGGCGACCACGACCTCGTGCGCCCGGCGCTGGAGGCGGCGGGCGGCGTCATCGATTTCTGGCGGATCGCGCTGCGGCCGGGCAAGCCGATGATGGCGGGACGGCGCGGCGCGATGCAGGTGCTGGGCCTGCCGGGCAACCCGGTATCGGCCTTCGTCACCGCCCTGCTCTTCGTCAAACCGTTGATCGCGCACCTGTCCGGCGCTGCGAACCCGCTGCCGCGCAGCACGATGGCGATCCTGGGGGAAGACCTGCCCGCCAACGGCCCGCGCACCGATTATCTGCGCGCAGAGCTGCGCGACGGCCGCGCCTATGCCTCGACCATTCAGGACAGTTCGATGCTGCTGACGCTGGCGCGCTCGCATTGCCTGATCGTGCGGCCGGTCGGTGCCCCCGTCGCGCGCGTGGGCGACTCGGCGGAAATCCTCGTCATCGCTTGACGCCCCACGAATTGTTCCCTAGAAGTTCCGCGTCTGTTCTGACGGGGAAGGACCGCTTATGCTCACGCGCAAGCAGCACGAGCTTGTATGCTTCATCAACGACCGGCTCGAGGAGACGGGCATCTCACCGTCGTTCGAGGAGATGAAGGACGCGCTCGACCTCAAGTCCAAGTCCGGCGTCCACCGCCTGATCAGCGCGCTGGAGGAACGCAACTTCATCCGCCGCCTTCCCAACCGTGCGCGCGCGCTGGAAGTGCTGCGCATGCCGGAACGCTCCGAACGCAAGGCGCCTGAAACGCCCGCTCCCGCTGCGCCGCCGAGCGCGCCGGCCGCGGGCAATGTGCGTCCCGCCCCCTCGCCGGCGAACGACGTCGTCGAAATCCCGCTGCACGGCCGGATCGCCGCCGGCGTGCCGATCGAGGCGTTCGAAGGCAGTTCGATGCTCGCCGTCCCCGCGGCGTTGCTCGGCACCGGCGAACATTATGCGCTGGAGGTTTCCGGCGACTCGATGGTCGAGGCTGGTATTCTAGATGGCGACTATGCGCTGATCCGCCGTACCGACATCGCCCGCGATGGCGAGATCGTCGTTGCGTTGATCGAGGATAGCGAGGCGACACTCAAATATTTCCGTCGCGAAGGCGCGATGATCCGCCTCGATCCCGCCAACCGCGCCTATGAGCCGCAGCGCTACGTTCCCTCGCACGTCCGCGTGCAGGGCAAATTGTCGGGTATCCTGCGCCGCTACGACTGACGGGATTCCGGCGTGGTGGCGCACCGCAAAACACGATCGTTCGTGAGACTTTTGTGACTTTCCAAACGGCGCCTTCTGCCTCCCGTCGAGGGCAGGGCATTCCGGCTTCCCGCTGATTGCGTGCTTGAAAGTCCTTAAATATCGGATGTTTAGACACGGGCATCATTGCGAGCGCAGCGAAGCAATGACGGATTGACCCGAACTCGTGCCGCTACGGGAAGCAGCGCCCCGTCGCAAAGGCTCAGACCGAGACCAGCGCTCGAGCTGAGGTCATCGCGGAGGCATGGCCGTCGGGATATCGTCCGGCCGAGGCGGGGCGACCTTGGCTCCCACCAACCATGGATGCCGATCCCCTGGCTGCGTCACGGTCCGCACACGCCCGCTCGCCAGGGTCAGCATGACCCCGCCGGTACGCCGCAGCACGGGCGCGTCTAGCCGCAGCCAGCGCGGCCGGCACGCCCGCGGCAGCCGCCGGTCGCTCACCACGACGTCCGCCCTCCCGCAGGCCGCGACCACATCCCGCCATGCCAGTTGGTAGCCGCTGCGGGTTGCCAGGACGCGGAACGACTGCCCTCCCCCGTCCCGCAGGACCGCCACGCACGCATCGCGGCTGCACCGGGCCTCCGGCAGATCGTCGAGCAGCCACGGCTCGCCATCGGTCCCGCCATTTTCGGCGAGCATCGCCCGCGTATAGTCCCCGGCGCGGTCGCGCAGCAGCGCCAGCCGGCCACCCAGCCGGATCGCCATATGCCGCCCGTCCCCCGTCACCAGCAGATCGGGTGGCGGGGTCGACGCCGCCCAGGCGGCACCGGCGACGACCGGCAGCACGCCGATCCAGCGCATCCGCGTACTCCACAGCGCCAGCCACAGCCCACCGGCGACCATCGACAGAAACGCCCCCAGCGGCATCGACGACACCACCAGAGACGCGCCCGGCGCATCCGCCACGACATGCGCCAGCCACAGCAGCCCGCGCAGCGCCCCATCGGTCAACCACCACACGGGCCCGCCCAGCCCGACCGTGTCCAGCACCAACGCCCCCGCCTCCAGCGGCATGACGACGAACGTCGTCAGCGGGATGGCGACGATATTGGCCGCAGCCCCATACAGGCCCGCCTTGTGGAAGTGATAGATTGCGATCGGCATCAGCGCCGCCTCCACCACCACGCCCGTCAGCAGCAGCGACCCAAGCCCGCGTAGCAGACGGCGTGCGCGCGCTTCCTCACGCGGCTCGAACCACCCGCGCACCCGCGGATGCTCGTGCAGCGCAACGATCGCCACGATCGCGGCGAACGACAGCTGGAAGCTTGGCCCCACCAGCGCTTCCGGCCGCACCGCGAGCACGACCATCGCGCCGGCCGCAACCAGCCGCAGCGTCATCGCCTCCCGCCCCATCGCCAGCGCCGCCAGCACGAGCAGCGCGGCGACGCACGATCGGATCGTGGGCACCTGGGATCCGGTGAGCAACGTATAGCCGATGGCGGCCAACGCCCCCATCCCCGCCGCGACCAACGGCAACCGGACGCGGATGGCGAGCCATGGCCACAGCGCGAGCAGCCGCAACGTGACGAACATCGTCGCCGCCACCGCCGCGGTGATGTGCAGCCCGCTGACCGACAGCAGATGCGCGAGGCCCGCCCGCCGCATCGCCTCCGCATCGCGCTCGCTGATCGCACCCTCGTCCCCGGTCGCCAGCGCCGCCGCAATGCCGCCCCGGCTCCCCCCCAGCCGATCGGTGATATGCGCGGTCAGGCGTCGCCGCAGGCTGCCCTCCGCCGCGCCGGGCGACACCAGCTCCACCGGCGCGAACCCCCGACCGGTCGCGCCAATCCCGGCAAACCACGCCGCCCGCGCAAAATCATACGCTCCCGGCACTGACGCCGCGGCCGGAGGCATCAACCGCGCCCGCAGCCGGATTCGCGCCGCCTCACCCAGCCCCCTCGGCACATCATCGGTCGCCAGGTTGATCCGCACCCGCGGTGGCAGTCCGATCCCCGGATCGCTCTCGATCGTCAGCCGCACCAGATCGCGCGCGACGAGCGCCTCCATCCCGACCACCCGCCCCGTCACCACGGCGACGACCGGCCGCGCCAGCACCGGGGCCGCGACCTGCTCGGCGCGCCACCATGCGGTCGCCACGCCTGCCGCCATCAGAACCGCGCCGACAGCGACGCTATGCGCCGCCCGCCCGCCCCGCCCGATCGCCGCCGCAACGCAGGCGATGGCGAGTGCCGCCAGCATCGCCGCGATCCACTGGTTGGGGTCGGGCATCAGGAACCAGCCGCCAGCGCCCGTCCCGAACGCCACCGGCACCCATAAAGCAATCCGATCGCGTTCCGCGTGCAGCCACGCTTCCACACGATCGCGCAACCGATGCCACCCCTGGGGCATTTGAAGGCGCACGGAGCGCGTGCTAGAGGCCGCGGCGGCTGAACTGGCCATCAGGTTTCAAACTTTGGGAGCAAGCGCGGTTGGGCGCAACAGTTGAAAATCGTTCGGGCGACGGCGCGGGAATAGTCACGCGATTCGCCCCCTCGCCCACCGGCTATCTGCACCTCGGCGGCGCGCGCACCGCGCTGTTCAATTGGCTGTACGCGCGTCACCATGGCGGCACGTTCCTGCTGCGGATCGAGGATACCGATCGTGCCCGCTCGACGCAGCCGGCGATCGACGCGATCCTCGCCGGCCTGCAATGGCTGGGCATCGATTGGGACGGCGACGCCGTCTTTCAGTTCGCGCGCGCCGATCGCCATGCCGAAGTGGCGCATCAGATGGTGGCGAACGGCCATGCCTATCGCTGCTACATGACGCAGGACGAGATCGCCGCGCAGCGCGAAGCGGCGCAGGCGGCGAAGCAGCCGCTGCGCATCCGCTCGCCTTGGCGCGACGCCGATCCCGCGACCGCGCCGGACGGCCAGCCCTTCGTCGTGCGCCTCAAGGCGCCGCGTGAGGGCGCGACGACGATCGACGACCAGGTACAGGGGTCGGTGACGGTCCAGAACAGCGAGCTCGACGACCTCATCCTCCTGCGCTCGGACGGCACGCCCACCTATATGCTCGCGGTGGTGGTCGACGATCACGACATGGGCGTGACGCACGTCATCCGCGGTGACGACCACCTCAACAACGCCTTTCGCCAGCTGCCGATCTACAAGGCGAATGGCTGGCCGGAGCCGGTCTACGCGCATATCCCGCTGATCCACGGCACCGACGGCGCAAAGCTGTCGAAGCGCCACGGCGCGGTGGGGATCGAAGCGTATCGCGACGAGCTCGGCATCCTGCCCGAAGCCTTCGACAATTACCTGCTCCGCCTCGGCTGGGGCCATGGCGACGATGAGATCATCAGCCGCGAACAGGCGACCGAATGGTTCGACCTCGACGCGGTCGGCAAGAGCCCGTCGCGCTTCGATTTGAAGAAGCTCGAAAACCTCAACGGCCATTACATCCGTGCCGCCGACGACGCGCGGCTGGCAGGGTTGGTCGCGGGGATCGGCGGCTATACCGACGTCGATCTGCTCACGCGCGCGATGCCGGTGCTGAAGGCGCGCGCCGCTAATCTCAACGAACTGAGCGACGGCGCCGCTTTCCTGTTTGCGGTCCGGCCGCTCGCGATGGATCAGGCAGCTTCGGACCTGCTGACCGCCGACGCCCGAACGCTCCTCGCTGCGCTGCACGCCGCGCTTGACGCGGTGCAGCAGTGGGATCAGGAGACAATCGAAGCAGCGGTACGGCAGGTGGCGGACAGCACGGGCGTGAAGCTCGGACAGATCGCCCAGCCGCTCCGCGCCGCTCTCACCGGGCGCAAGACCTCGCCCGGCATTTTCGACGTGCTCGCGTTGCTCGGCAAAGAGGAAAGCCTCGGCCGCATCGCGGACCAGATGCAAGTCTGATAGGAAGGACAACCAGATGACCGAAGCCGCAAAGGTATCCGTGAACGGCAAGGATTTCGACTACCCGGTCATGTCCGGCACTGTCGGACCGGACGTCGTCGACATCCGCAAGTTCTACGCGCAGACCGGGGACTTTACCTACGATCCGGGGTTCACCTCGACGGCTTCGTGCCAGTCGAAGCTGACCTATATCGACGGCGACGAAGGCGTTCTGCTGCATCGCGGCTATCCGATCGGCGAGCTCGCCGAACAGTCGAGCTTCATGGAAGTCGCCTATCTGCTGCTGAATGGCGAGCTGCCCTCGGCGGACGAGCTGACGGGCTTCACCAACACGATCACGCGCCACACCATGGTGCATGAGCAGCTCGCGGCGTTCTTCCGTGGCTTCCGCCGCGATGCGCACCCGATGGCGATCATGTGCGGCGTGGTCGGCGCGCTGTCGGCCTTCTATCACGATTCGACCGACATCCATGATCCGGTGCAGCGCACCATCGCGTCGCATCGCCTGATCGCCAAGATTCCTACGATCGCGGCGATGGCGTACAAGTACAGCGTGGGTCAGCCCTTCCTGTACCCGGACAACTCGCTGTCCTACACCGGTAACTTCCTGCGCATGACGTTCGGCGTTCCGGCCGAGCCGTATGAAGTGAACCCGGCCGTCGAAAAGGCGATGGACCGTATCTTCATCCTGCACGCCGATCACGAGCAGAACGCCTCGACCTCGACCGTCCGTCTCGCCGGTTCGTCGGGCGCGAACCCGTTCGCGTGCATCGCCGCCGGCATCGCCTGCCTCTGGGGTCCGGCACATGGCGGCGCGAACGAAGCCGCGCTCAACATGCTGCGCGAGATCGGCACGCCCGAGCGTATCCCCGAGTTCATCGCGCGCGCCAAGGACAAGAACGATCCGTTCCGCCTGATGGGCTTCGGTCACCGCGTGTACAAGAATTACGATCCGCGCGCGACCGTGATGCAGAAGACCGTGCGTGAGGTCTTCGACGCGCTGAAGGTCAACGATCCGCTGTTCGACACCGCACTGCGGCTGGAAGAGCTGGCGCTGTCGGACGATTACTTCATCGAGAAGAAGCTGTTCCCGAACGTCGATTTCTATTCGGGCGTCATCCTGTCGGCGATCGGCTTCCCGACCGAGATGTTCACCGTGCTGTTCGCGCTCGCCCGCACCGTCGGCTGGGTCGCGCAGTGGAACGAGATGATCACCGATCCCGACCAGAAGATCGGCCGTCCGCGTCAGCTGTACACCGGCCCGACGCAGCGGTCGTACGTGCCGGTCGAGCAGCGCTGATGCGCCGGGCCCGGCCGGTCCTCATCTCGATCGGCGTCATGCTGACGCTGGTCGGGTTGCTGTGGGTCGGCCAGGGCCTCGGCTACGTCCATTGGCCGCAGGAGAGCTTCATGCTCGACCAGCGGCCATGGGCGGACCGCGGTGCCGCGCTCGCTGTCGGCGGATTGCTCTTGATCCTAGTCGCGCGCCGTATCCGACGCTGACGCCCTGCGGAACGCTTAGGGGCCCCGATCAGACCGGCAGGCTGAGCGTGAACCGCGCGCCCTCACCGGGCGCACTTTCTACCGTCAGATCGCCGCCCATCGCCCGCGCCAGACGCCGCGCGATATAGAGGCCCAGGCCATTGCCGCCCGCCTCGGTCGGATCGACGCGTTCGAACTTCTCGAAAATGCGCGCCTGATCCTCAATCGCGATGCCCTTGCCCTGATCGGCGACCACCGCCTCTGCCATGCCGCCGGTGCGCAGCGCGGTGACGCTCACGACGCCACCCTCCGGCGAGTAGCGCACGGCATTGCCGACAAGATTGACCATGATCTGCAACGCACGGCGAAAATCGCCCTGCGCCGGCATGCGCAGCTCGGGCAGCGGCCGCGCGATCGCGACGCCCGCGTTGCTCGCGCGGACGGAGAGCAGCCCCGCCGCGCGGCGCGCGACGTCGGCGAGATCGATCGAATCGGTGTCCAGCGCGAAATCGGGCCGCTCGATCGCCTGCAGATCCACCAGATCGTCGACCAGTCCGAGCAGATGCCGGCCCGCATTGGCGATGTCCGACGCATAATCGGCATAGTCGCGCTGCACCGGCCCCTCCGCCTCGGCGTGGATCGTGTCGGCGTGGGCGATGATCCGGGCAAGCGGCGTGCGCAGCGCCTTGTCGAGCCCTTCGGTGAAGGCCGGCGCAATTGTCGATGGAGAGGCCGGTGCGGGCGCCTCGTCCTCAACCCGCGCGATGCCGGACAGACCGGCAAATTGGCCCGAGGGATCGCAGCGCACATGCGCGGTCAGCAGGACGCGGACGTCGCCACCGCGCACACGCGCACGCTGGCGCTCGAGTGGCCGCTGACGCGCCACCGCCTCGAGCATCGGGAGCGCACCGTCACCATCCGAATCGAGCGTGAACAAGGCGGTCAGCGGCTGTCCGAGCAGCGACAAGGCGTCGAGCCCCAGCCGTCGTGCCGCATCGATCGACACGAATGTCAGGCGAAGCCCGCCATCCGTATCCCAGGCAAGATCGTCCGATTCGACCAATCGGGCCGCAGGCGATGCGATGACCGGCCGCGCCCGCATCTCACGCCAGCCGCTGACGGCCATGCGTACGCCGTCGCCATCCGGTTGGGCCCGTATCCATAGGTCAAGGTCGGTATCCCCGTCGGCAACCACGACGCCGCGCGACACGAGAATGCCGAGCCGCCGCGCCAGACGCGCCACCGTCGCCAGTTGCGGCACCGCGAGTGCGGCGCCCATCGTGCCGCCGGCTGCTTCGTTGAGTGCGAGCAATGCCGGGTCGGCCGCGACCAGCCGTCCGTCGCCATCGATCATCGCATGGCTGACGGGAACGTCGGGAATACCGTCCAGCCTCATCGTCCAGCCTCTCGCGCCAAAGCATCGATCGCGAGACGCAAGTCATGGTGCAGCGTCAGCGGGGCCAGCGCCGATCGCGCAGCCTCGACCGGAACGGCGGCAATGGCGTCGAGTTCCTCGGCAAAGATATCGATGTCGCGCCGTGGATCGGCGTCGGCGAGTGCCAGCGCGATCCGCGCGATCGTCGGGCGATCGAGCGCCGCCGCCCGCAGTGCCAGCCACAGCCGGTCGCCCTCGGGCTCCAGCACGATCGCGCGCGCGCCGGTGAAGTCGAGATCGACCGCGCGGCCGAGGATTGCGATAAACAGGATCAGGCGGCGATCGCCGAGGGCTTCGACCAGCAGATCGCCAAGTTCGTGCGCCCGCGCATCGATCGCGCTTGCGAGGCGCACCGCCAATGCTTCGACCCGCTGGCCCTCGTCGTGCGCGGCAAGGCTCCGCTGCGCTGCCTCGACGATCGCGCGATCGACGGCGGCATCCTCGCCCGATACCGCGATGCGACCTTCGCGAATCGAGGCGGCGACCCACCAGACCAGCTGATGATGCCGCTCAGCGGGCAGCAAGCCGGGCAATGCGCCGCCTTGCTCCACCGAAGCGCGGCGACGAGCCTCTGCGGTCATCAACGCCCGCGCCGCGGCGGCGACGACACCGTCATCGACCTCGGCCAGGCGAACGAGCAGGCTCGGCTGATCGGGCGTACCCGCCTGCGACGGCAGAGCGGCAGCGATTCGGTCGCATCGCACCTGCGCGATCAGTTCGTCCATCAGACCGCGATCGCGCAGCAGGCCTGCACGCGACAGGCGTCGCACCACGTCCTCATGCCCTTTTAGCAGCTGTTCGGCCTGCGTATCGGCGCCCTGCCCTGCGAGCACGCGAGCCGCGTGACGGCGGATGTCCGTCTCGACGCCTTGGACGACGGCAGCAAGCATGCGCCCCAGCGCCACGCGCGTCCGCTCGTCCAGCCGCGAATCCTCGGCCACGAAGAAATCGTCGATCGCACCGGTCAGGCGTGCGTCGGCGCGCGCCGCGAGACGGGTCGCAGCGCCGATGCGCGTGGCGAGCGCATCCCGCTCCGCCTGATCCGTTCCGACCGCCATGATGTGGTTGCCTACGCTTCCATCATTAAGACAGCGTTATGCAAGGGTCCGCAATCGCTCGATTCCAGCCGCCAATGTTGCAGCGGCGTAGGTCGCTGCAAGCCCCAGTCCCAGCATGGGCGACGACAGGAGCGCGCCCAGCCAGACGAGCAGCAGGTAGGCCGGCGGACTGCCCCACCACATCCGCCGCGGCGCCGGCCCCAGCGCGCGCTCGCCAAGACCCGCAAGCACGACACCGGCGATCGCCAGCATCTGCTCGCTGCCATCGACCGATAACTGAGTCGCATCATGGCCATAGGCCAACACCGCGAGCGCCGGCAGGATCGCGGCGGCCCGGGTCAGCCATGTCGCGCTGCCCGATTCGTCTCGCAGATCGGCAAGGATCGCACCGAGCGACAGGCCCAGCGTGCCGACCAAGGCCAACAGCAGCCCCGACACGTCATGCCCGAACGCGGTCAGGGTCGTACCGAGCAGCCCCAAAACGCCGCCGGCGGCTGCCACGGCGAGGACGGGCACCGTCCGCGGCACCAGCAATGGAATAACCGACCGGGCGAGTGGTGCGGTGATATAGCGTTCGAACCACCCACTGCGCGACGACACCATCGCCGCCATCGCGCGCCGGCTTCGCGCGTCGAGCGTCTGCGCCGAATGACCGACGCCATGGCTTGCGCGGATCGCCTCTTGCGGCAGCAGGATATGCGTCGCCCGGGCCTGCGACGCGAGGCGGACAAGGGTCGAAGGCACGTCATAGTCCCGTGGCATCGCCGCCAGCTCGGCTAGGCGACGCGGTTCCAGTCGGGCAACGCCTGCCCAGACCATGCCACCGCCCAGCCGTTCGTACCCCGGCCCCACCTGATCCTCCGGCACGACCAGCAACGCGTCGCCGCCCTCGCGTGCCAGTACGGCGAGCGTATCGCCGGTCGTGGTCAACCCATCCGCCAGCATCAGCACGCGGGCCAGCGGGTGCAAGGTCTCTGCCGCCTCGGCGGCGGTCCGCACCGTGTCGACAGCGATGCCACGCTTGCCTATACGATTGATCGCACCCAGCAATTCAGGCGTCAGCCGGGCAACGACGATGATGATCTGCGATGCGCCAGCGGCGATCAGCAGCCGCGCCTGATATTCGATCAGCGTCACGCCACCGAACGGCAGCGTCGCGGTCAGCATGTTGGGCCGATCGTCCGCGTCGTGCATGGCGAAGAGAAGGCCGGCGAGCATCTGGCGCTGTTAAGGGGTCATCTTCCCCCTGCCTAGGGCGGATTGCGGCTAAAGACGCATCACCGATCGACGCAGCTTGCCGAGGATAGCCGTATCGCGCGCACCATCGGCCGCCTGTGCCGCGAGGGCCATCAGCCGGACGGCCCCGAAGCTCGCCGCCAGCCCCTTCAATCGCGAGGCCGCGTCACGCCATTGGTCGCGGGTCGTCGCCGCGTCCATCGCCGCCAGCGCCCGTTCGGCGCTTTCGGTGAAGGCCAGCCGCAATTCGGCGATCAACCCGGGTTCGTCACCCACTGCGGCGGCCAGCGCCGCGTCGATCGCTCCGGGATCATACGCCATGAGAGGCCGCTTAGCGCACCACCACTTAATCAAGTGTTGCACTTTCGCTTTATGACGGTGCCGAACATGGTTAAGCCCGGCGGACACGAACGGGGGTTCCATGATTATCGACATGCGGGCGGAAGCCGCAGCCACCGACGATGCCCTGGGCCGGTACGAGCTGGAACCGACTACGCCCGAATCGATGGGTGGCCACGGCGACTATCACGGCGGCGAACCGCTCGCCTGGACCGAGGCGGTCGAGGTCGAGCCGCGCCGCGCGACGTGGCTGGCGCCGACGCTGGCGATCACCGCCTCCGTCGCCTGGATCGGCGGCATGCTCTGGCTCGCCCGCGACCAGCTTCCGTTCCTGCTGCCCGTCCCCCTCGCCCAATATATCGCCGCGCTGGCGGTGATCCCCGCCCTCATCGGCATCGTCTATCTGCTCGCCATGCGCACCAGCCGGCGCGAGGCGACCCGATTCCGCAGCACCGCCCAGGCGATGCGGGCCGAGGCCGCCAGTCTGGAACGGACGGTCGCCGCCGTCTCCCGATCGCTCGACGCCAACCGCCGCCAGCTCGCCGACCAGATCACCACGCTGATGGCGATGGGCGATGGCGCGAACGAACGGCTGGCTGCGGTCGGACGCGGCATGGCACTGGAGATCGGCCAGGCTGATGCACACGCCCGCGCGCTGTCCGAAGCCGTAGCCGAGGCGCAGACGCACCTCGGCGTCCTCCTCGCCTCGCTGCCGCGTGCGCAGGCCGAGGTGGCGGAGGCCGGGCGGCTGCTCGACGATACCGGCTTGGCCGCCGGCGAGCATGCTGCGGCGTTGGAGGCGAAGCTCGCCGCGCTCGCGGAGCGCGGCAGGGAGGCGGACCTCGTCGCCGGCGGCGCCGCACAGAAACTCGCTGCGCATATCGCGCGTATGGAGGCGACCAGCGAAACAGCGGGCGCCCGGCTCGAATCGGTCACGGGCGACATGTCCGACGCGGTCGATGCGCTGCTCGGCCGTACGGCCGACGCCGTGGACGAGGCGCGCAAGGGCATTGCCGCGCAGGGCGAGGCAATGCTGGCGATGCTGCGCGCCAATCAGGCCGCGCTCGACACTGCCGCGCGTCAGAGTGCAGACGCTCTGGGAGAACGGATCGCCGCCGTCGAAGACGTCATCGACCGCGTGACGCTGCGCCTGCACGACCAGCGCGGGGCAAGCGAGTCGCTGCTCGCCGGGCTCGACGCCGGGATCGAGCGCGTCGAGACGCGGCTGGATACGTTGCACGCACAGGGCGTCGACCGGTCGCAGCTGCTCGCGGCGTCGATCAGCGCGCTGGGTGGCTCGGCGGATGCGATGACCGAAGCGTTGCGCACTGGCGAAGCGATGGCGACGCGAACGATCGGCACCACCGAATCGCTGCTCATCGCCCTTGATGCAGCAGCGCGCGAGATCGACGAGACGCTGCCCGAAGCGCTAGCGCGACTCGATTCGCGCATCGCCTCCAGCAAGCAGGTCGTCGTCGCCGCGAAGCCGGAGCTGCTCGCGCTCGTGACCGCTGCAGAAAGCACGCATGACGCGATCGAGGCGATCGCGGGCGTCATCGCCGAACAGACGACGACGCTCGATCGCCTGTCGGGCACCCTGCTCCAGACGCTCAACGACGGCCGCGCCAAGGCCGACGCGCTCGGCATGATGGTCGACGAAACGATCGATCGCACGCATCGCTTCGCCGAAGAGGCAGCCCCGCGGCTCGTCGACGCGCTGCTCCGCGTCCGCGACACCGCGTCCGTCGCGGCGGACAAGGCGCGCGAGACGCTGGCGAGCGTCATTCCCGATGCGGCCAGCCAGATGGAGGAAGCGAGCGCGGAGGCGATGCGCCGCGCCACCGGCGACACGGTCGAGCGGCAGGTGCGGGCGATTGCCGATGCGACGGGGCATGCCGTCGACGCCGCCACCCGCGCGACCGAACGGCTATCGGCGCAGGTCCAGCAGATCCTCGATCAGACGGCGCTGGTCGAGACGCGACTCGAGGATGCCCGCACCGAGCGCGAAGAGGCGGAGCGCGACACATTCGCTCGCCGCGCCTCGCTGCTGATCGAATCGCTCAATTCGGCCGCGATCGACATCACGAAGGCATTTGCGCCCGAAGTGTCTGACAGCGCCTGGGCCGCCTATCTGAAGGGCGATCGCGGGGTCTTCACCCGCCGTGCGGTGCGCGTGCTCGAACCGGGTGACGCCCGCGATATCGCACGGCTGTACGATGACGACGCCCGGTTCCGGGAGTCGGTCAATCGCTACATCCACGATTTCGAAGGGATGCTCCGGACGATCCTTGCACAGCGGGACGGCTCGCCGCTCAGCGTGACCTTGCTGTCGTCGGACATGGGCAAACTGTACGTCGCACTCGCGCAGGCGATCGAACGGCTGCGCTAAGGCGCGTCAGTTCGGGTGTTGCTCGCGGACCTTCGGGTCGCGTAGCAGATCGTCGATCGCGGCGGCGATGCGCGCTGCGACCAGCGGCCGCCCTTCTTCATCCATCAGGTGGAGCGCGCGTTCGAGCAAATCGAGCGCTTGGCCGTGCCTGTCGTACACCGATCGGGCCTTTCGTCAGTCACCACCCTCTGTGGCGGCGGCAAAAGCCTATCAGGCAACGACTTGCGCGAACCTGACACGAACATGACAATCAAGTCAGGCCGATCGCGCCTAGCTGCGGTTGTAGACGGCCTCGCGATCGAACAGGTCGAGCATCTGCGGCGTGACCCAGCCGAATTCGTAATTGGCAATGAACAGGCCGAACAGGATCGTCGCCACGATGGTTACGCGGACCGCGAGACGGCCGAGGCGAAATTCGTGCGGCGCACTTTCCGCCTGACCCGCGACGTGCTCACCCCCCACTTCATGGGTCGTGCGCACGCCCCAGGGCAATACGAGGAACACCGAGAACGCCCAGAACAGGACGTAGATCGCAAGCATCGACGTCCAGCGCATGGGATCAGGCCTCGATGATCAGCACATCGACGATCGGCTTCTTGCCCGTCCAGCGGGTCGCGATGCGCCGCACCGCGAGCCGGACGTCCTCGCGGCGTCGATCGAGTTCGCGCCGCTGGCCCTTCAACGCTTCGGCAGCGGCCTCGGCGGCATCTTCGATAAAGGCCGCGCGATCCTCTTCGACCGGCACGCCCTGAACGCGCACCTGCGGCCGGCCGAGCAGCCGCCCATCCTTGCCGATCGCGACCGCAACCGAAATCTGGCCATTGATCGCCAGCTTGCGACGTTCGTTGATCGTCGATCCGTCCGCGGGCAGGATCACGTCACCGTCGAGCACCAGGCGACCGACACCGGCATTGCCGATCTTCTCGGGCTTGCCGGGCAGCAGCCGAATGACGTCGCCATCGCTCTGCACGATCGACTGCGGCACGCCCTCGCTCAGCGCGAAGCGGGCATGCTCCATCATGTGACGCATCTCGCCATGGACCGGCACCAACGTCTGCGGACGGATCCACTTGTACATCTGCGCCAGTTCAGGTCGTCCGGGATGGCCCGAGACGTGGACGTGTGCCTGCCGCTCGGTGATCATCACCACGCCCTTGGACGCGAGCGTATTCTGGATCTTGCCGATCGCAACCTCGTTGCCCGGAATCTGCTTCGATGAGAAGATCACCGTGTCGCCGAGGTCGAGCTTGATCGTGTGCGAGCCATCGGCGACCCGTGCCAGCGCTGCGCGCGGCTCGCCCTGGCCGCCCGTAGCGACGATCAGCACCTTGTTCTTCGGCAGCCGCATCGCGGTGTCGGGATCGACCGTTTCGGGGAAATCGGTCAGATAGCCCGTCGCCTGCGCGACCTTCAGGATCCGGTCGAGCGAGCGGCCGGTGACGCACAGCTTGCGCCCGGTCTCGCGCGCCACCTGCCCCAACGTATGGAGGCGTGCCGCATTGGACGCGAAGGTGGTGACAAGCACCCGCCCCTTCGCGCGCGCGATCTGCTCCGCCAGGCCGCGACGCACCGATGCTTCGGAGCCGGATGCTTCTGCGTTGAAGACGTTGGTCGAATCGCAGACCAGCACGTCGACGCCGGCGTCCCCGATCTGGGTCAGTCGTTCCGGGCTGGTCGGCTTGCCGATCACCGGCGTGGGATCAAGCTTCCAATCGCCGGTGTGGAACACGCGGCCCGCCTTGGTTTCGATCACCAGCGCATTGGGTTCGGGGATCGAGTGCGACAGCTCGATGAAGCTGACGCCGAAGGGGCCGATCTGTGCGCCCGCGACGCCGCTCTTGCCCGGCTGGATCACGCGCAGCTTGACGCGATGGGCGTTGCCCTCTTCCTCCAGCTTGCCGCGGATCAAACCGGCCGTGAACGGCGTCGCATACAGCGGCACGCCCAGGTCTTCGGCGAGATAGGGCAGCGCGCCGATGTGGTCTTCATGCCCGTGCGTCAGGACGATACCGACTAGATCGTTCAGGCGATCCTCGATGAAGGACAGGTCGGGCAGGACGATATCGATGCCGGGATATGCGGCATCGGCGAAGGTCACGCCCAGATCGACCATCAGCCACTTGCCGGCGTGGCCATAGAGATTGACGTTCATGCCGATCTCACCCGAGCCACCCAGGGCGCAGAAGAGAAGTTCGTTGGTTTTGGGAGTCATTGATGTCTTTCGTGAATTGCGTAGCGCCCGCAGGCCGGTGAATGGCGCGAGCGCGTCTCAGCCGATATGGGCGTTTTGGTACATGATCGCCAGCCCCTGGATGGTCAGGTCCGGTTCGATGACGTCGAAGACGTCGGTATGTTGTTCGAACAACGTCGCCAGGCCGCCGGTCGCGATCACTTTTGCGGGTCGGCCGATCTCCGCCTTCATGCGCGCGACCAGCCCCTCGATCATCGCGATATACCCGAAATACACCCCGATCGTCATCTGATCGACGGTGTTGCGGCCGATGACGCTGCCGTTCGCCGGCGCTTCAATCGCGATGCGCGGCAGTTTGGCCGCGGCGCTGACCAGCGCATCCAACGACAGGTTGATACCGGGTGCGATGATGCCGCCCTTATAGGCGCCGCTATAGTCGCTGACGTCGAAGGTCGTCGCGGTCCCGAAATCGATGACGATCAGGTCACCTGGGTGCAGCGCATGTGCCGCGATGGTGTTGACCGCGCGGTCTGCGCCCAGGTTCTGCGGCTCGTCGACATCCAGCGCGATCCCCCATTCCACCGGCGCGCGACCGGCGATCAGCGCCTCCGACCCGAAATACTTGCTGCTGAGCACCTGCAAATTGTGGAGGGCGCGGGGTACGACGGTCGCGATGATGACGGCGTCGATCTGCGACCGGTCATAGCCTTCCAGCGCAAGCAGCTGGCTTAGCCATACGGCATATTCGTCCGCGGTCCGCCGCGGATCGGTCGCGATGCGCCAGCGCGCCTTGATCGTGCGGGCACCGGCCTCGCTCATGTCCACCAGCGCAAACACGACATTGGTGTTGCCGGCATCGACGGCGAGCAGCATCCTCACTCCTTCACAGCAGAAAAACGTCGCCGGCATGAATGACATGCCGGGCACCCGACGCCAAGCGCAGGATCAGCGCGCCGTCGGCGTCCAAGCCGTCGAACAGGCCGTCGACCGCGCTTCCATCGGGCAGACGGGCGGTGAGCGGCGTGCCGAGCGGATGCGCAGCCGCGAGCCATGCCGAGCGAATGGCTGCGATCCCCTCGCCACGCCAGCGCGCCAGCCATCGCGCGAACGCTTCGGAGAGCACCTCGGCAAAGGTCGGCGGATCGACACTGACGCCTTGCGCCGCAAGGCTCGTCGTCGGGCGATCGGAGAGGTCGGGGTGATGCGCCAGATTGACGCCGATGCCGACGACCACCGCATCGCCGCTCCGCTCCAGCAGAATGCCTGACAGCTTCGCACCAGCGATGACGACGTCGTTCGGCCATTTGAGCCAAGCCGTTCCGGATGGCGTCAGAAAAACGCCCAAGGCATCGTGGAGAGCAACGGCAGCCGTCAGCGCCAGCGTCGCGGGCGGCGGATCGCTGGCCCGGAGACGAACCAGCGTCGATCCCGAGAAATTACCCGGCGGCGCGCTCCATGTCCGTCCCAGCCGGCCGCGCCCCGCCGTCTGCCGCTCGGCACGGAGCCACAGCCCCTCCTCCGCGCCCTGCGTGGCGAGGAGGAGCATATCGGCGTTTGTGGATCCCGTTTCCGAGATGAAGCGGATGGTCAAACGCCGGGGAACAATGCGCGAGCTGCGGCCATCGTCCAGCCACCGAGCAGCGGGATGGCGAGATAGCCGAGCGGCGACACGAAGGCGGCCGTCAGCACGATCAGGCCGCCCTCGACGGGGCTGTTACCCTTCACGAACGCCGGTGCCGGTTCGTCGAAGTACATCGTCTTGACGACGCGCAGGTAATAATAGGCGCCGATCGTCGACGCCGCGATACCGATCACCGCGAGCGGGAACAGCCCGGCCTTCACCGCCGCGTCGAACACCGCGAACTTGGCGTAGAAGCCGAACAGCGGCGGAATGCCGGCGAGGCTGAACATGAAGATCGCAAGCGCCGCGGCAAGACCCGGACGGGTCCGCGACATCCCCGACAGCGAGGCGATGCTCTCGACCGGCTGGCCCGCCTCGTCACGCATCTGCAGGACGATGAGGAACGAGCCCAGCGTCATGGCGATGTAGATCGTCATGTAGGTCAGCACGCCCGCCACGCCCTCCGGCGTACCCGCCGCAAGGCCGACCAGCGCGAACCCGACGTTGTTGATCGACGAATAGGCGAGCAGGCGCTTGATGTTGCTCTGACCGATCGCGGCGACCGCGCCGAGAATGATCGAGGCAAGCGCGGCAAAGATGACGATCTGGCGCCACTGGTCCGTCGCCGGACCCATCGCCTCGACCGCAACGCGGACGGCAAGGCCCATCGCCGCGACCTTTGGCGCCGAGGCGAAAAACGCGGTCACCGGCGTCGGCGCGCCCTCGTACACGTCTGGCGTCCACATGTGGAACGGGACAGCCGAAATCTTGAAGGCGATACCGGCAAAGACGAACACCAGCCCGAACAGCAGGCCCAGCGACTTCGTGCCAGCATAAGCCGCGGCGATCCCGCCGAACAGCGTCGTACCCGAGAAGCCGTACACCAGGCTGATGCCGTAGAGCAGGATGCCGCTCGCCAGCGCACCGAGGATGAAATATTTGAGGCCCGCTTCCGCCGAACGCGTGTCGCGGCGCATAAAGCTCGCCAGCACATAGGCCGACAGGCTCTGCAGTTCGAGGCCGACGTACAGCGTCAGCAGGTCGCTCGCCGACACCATCATGCCCATGCCGGCCGCAGAGAGCAGGATCAGCACCGGATATTCGGGACGCAGGTCGTCGCCGCTGGTGCGCTGGAAGAAGTCCGGAGCCATCAGGATACCGACGGCGGCGGCGACGAAGATCAGCACCTTGGCGAACGCGGCAAACGCGTCGGCGCGGTACAGCCCGCCGAACGCGCTGCCGCCCGAACCCGCAGGCCCCATCAACGCGACACACGCGCCGGCCAGGATCGCAACCGCAGCCCAGGACACCGCGCGGGTCGACGCAGGTCCACCCCAGGCGGCGACCAGCATCAGGACGATGGCGCCGACGCCGAGGATCACCTCAGGCAGCGTCATGGCGAGATTGGCGGCGTAATCCATCAGTGCGTGGTTCCGTGGGCAGCGGCGGCGTGCGCCGCGGCAGGAGTGGTCGCGGCGGGCTTGCCGGCGGTCGGCTTGGAATCGGACGGCGGCGCTGCCCGATCGACGCGGGTCAGCAGAACCGCGACGTCCTTGCGCATCGGCGCCATGAAGCTTTCCGGATAGACACCCATCCACAGCGCGACCGCGGCGATCGGAGCCAGCAGCCAAAGCTCGCGATGCGACAGGTCTTCCATCGCGCGAACCTCGTCCGACTTGATCTCGCCGAAGGCGATGCGCCGGTAGAGATAGAGCATGTACGCCGCGCCGAGGATGATGCTGGTCGTGCAGAGCAGCGCGATCCACGTCGACACCTGATACGTGCCCATCAGCGACAGGAATTCGGCGACGAAGCCGCTCGTCCCCGGCAGACCGATCGACGCCATGGTGAAGAACAGGAAGAACAGGGCGTAGCGCGGCATGTTGATCGCCAGACCGCCGTAGCGGCTGATCTCACGCGTGTGCAGGCGATCGTAGATGACGCCGACGCACAGGAACAGCGCGCCCGACACCAGGCCGTGGCTGAGCATCATGATCATCGCGCCTTCGATGCCCTGCCGGTTAAAGGCGAACAGTCCGATGGTCACGATCGCCATGTGCGCGACCGACGAATAGGCGATGAGCTTCTTCATATCGGACTGCACGAGCGCGACGAGGCTGGTGTAGATCACCGCGACCGCCGACAGGCCGAAGATCAGCCAGGTCAGCTGGCCCGACGCTTCGGGGAACATCGGCAGGCTGAAGCGCAGGAAGCCGTAACCGCCGAGCTTCAGCAGCACGCCCGCCAGGATCACCGAGCCTGCGGTCGGCGCCTGCACGTGCGCGTCGGGCAACCAGGTGTGGACCGGCCACATCGGCATTTTCACCGCGAACGAGGCGAAGAACGCCAGCCACAGCCACGTCTGCACATGCGCCGGGAAGTCGAACGTCTGCAGCGCCGGGATGCTGGACGTGCCCGCGACCTGCACCATGTACAGCATCGCGATCAGCATCAGCAGCGAGCCGAGCAGCGTATAGAGGAAGAACTTATACGACGCATAGATGCGGTTCACGCCGCCCCAGATGCCGATGATCAGATACATCGGGATCAGGCCGGCTTCGAAGAACAGGTAGAACAGGAACAGGTCCTGCGCCGCGAACGTGCCGATCATCAGCGTTTCGGTGAGCAGGAACGCGGCCATATATTCCGGCACGCGGTTCGTCACCGACCGCCAGCTCGCCCCGATGCAGATCGGCATCAGAAAGACGCTGAGCATGATCAGCATCAGCGCGAAGCCGTCGATGCCGAGGTCCCAGGCGAAGAAGCCCAAGCGGGGGCCGTGCTCGACGAACTGCCACTGCGCTCCGCCGATGTCGAAGTTCGCCCAGAGCAGGATGCCCAGCGCAAAGTCGGCGAAAGTCGCGCCCAGTGCGACCATCCGCGCGGTCGCGGCCGGGACGAACAGGCAGGCGATCGCCGCGAGCGCGGGGATCAACAGCATGATCGTCAGGATGGGGAAGCCGCTCATTGTGCGATCGCCCAGGTGACGACGGCGGTCAGACCGATCAGCATGACGAAAGCATAGGTATAGACATATCCGTTCTGGAGCCGGCCGGCGATGCGGCTGGACCGCTCGACGATCCACGCCGAGCCGTTCGGCCCGAAGCGATCGATCGTCTTTTCGTCACCGCGATGCCACAGGAAGCGGCCGATCGCGAAGGCGGGGCGGACGAAGAGCAGGTTATACAGCTCATCGAAATAATATTTGTGGGTGAGGAAGCGGTACAGGACGCGGAACTGCTCCGCCACCGCGGCGGGGAAGGTCGGCGCCTTGATATAGGCGTACCATGCGGTGAACAGGCCGGTCAGCATCGCGACCGTCGCCGACAGCTTCACCCAGGTCGGCACCTCATGCATTGCATGCATCAGATGCTCGCGGAAGGCGATGTCGCCCTTCCAGAAGCTTTCCCCAGCGCTCGGCTCTATGAAATAGCCATGGAAGACGAAGCCGGCCGCGATCGCGCCGATCGACAGCACGATCAGCGGGATCAGCATCGGCAGCGGGCTTTCGTGCGGATGATAGCCACCCGTCCCCGCCGGCAGATCATGCTGCGCCGGCCCGTGCGTCGAGGGATGGTCGCCCGCATCCTCGGCCTGCGCCGGGTTGCTGCGCGCCTCATCGGCGTGATGCGCGTCGTGCGCATGGGCGTCATGACCGTGAGCGTGATCGTCATGGCCGTGGCCATGGGCATCGTGGAGCGCGTGCTGGATATGCTCCGATGCGGCCCAACGCGGCTTGCCCCAGAAGGTCAGGAACATCAGGCGCCACGAATAGAAGCTGGTGATCAGCGCGACGAGCACACCGACGAACCACACACCCGGCTCACCGGCGGCCCAGCTTGCCTCGATGATCGCATCCTTCGAATGGAAGCCAGCGAAACCGATGCCGAGCGGGTTGCCGAACACCGCGGGCAGGCCGACGCCGGTGATCGCCAGCGTACCCATCATCATGCCCCAGAAGGTCAGCGGGATGCTTTTCCGCAGGCCGCCGTAATAGCGCATGTCCTGCTCGTGATGCATCGCGTGGATGACCGAGCCGGCCCCCAGGAACAGCAGCGCCTTGAAGAAGGCGTGCGTGAACAGGTGGAACATCGCCGCGCCATAAGCGCCGACGCCCGCCGCGAAGAACATATAGCCAAGCTGCGAACAGGTGGAATAGGCGATGACGCGCTTGATGTCGGTCTGCACCATGCCGACGGTCGCGGCGAACAGGCAGGTCGCGGCACCGATGAAGGTGACGAAATGCAGCGCGGTCGGCGACATTTCGAACATCGGCGACAGGCGGCACACCATGAAGACGCCCGCGGTCACCATCGTCGCGGCGTGGATCAGCGCCGACACCGGGGTCGGGCCCTCCATCGCGTCCGGCAACCACGTGTGCAGGCCGAGCTGCGCCGACTTGCCCATCGCACCGACGAACAGCAGCAGGCAGAGCACGGTCATCGTATCGGCACGGAACCACAGGAAGCCGATCGTCGAGCCCGCCATGTTCGGTGCCGCGGCGAGGATCGCCGGGATCGAGACGGTGCCGAACACCAGGAAGGTGCCGAAGATGCCGAGCATGAAGCCCAGATCGCCAACGCGGTTGACGACGAACGCCTTGATCGCGGCCGCATTGGCGGACGGCTTACGGAACCAGAAACCGATCAGGAGGTACGAGGCGAGGCCCACACCTTCCCAGCCGAAGAACATCTGGACCAGCGTGTCGGCGGTCACCAGCATCAGCATCGCGAAGGTGAACAGCGACAGATAGGCGAAGAAGCGCGGCTGATCCGGATCCTCGCTCATATAGCCCCAGCTATAGAGGTGGACGAGCGCCGACACGCTGGTGATGACCACCAGCATGATCGCGGTCAGCTGGTCGACGCGCAGCGACCAATCGACCGCCATGTCGCCGCTGACGATCCAGGTGAGCACCGGTACGACCTGCGCCGTGCTGGTGCCGGCGAGGAAGCCGAGGAAGATCGGCCACGACAGCAGGCACGATACGAACAGCGCGCCGGTCGTGATGACCTTGGCCGGCACGAAGCCGATCGCCTTGTTGCCCAGCCCTGCGACGGCGGCCGCCAGGAGCGGTAGGAATACGATGAATAAGATGGCGTGCACCGAAATCAGCCCTTCATCCGGTTGACGTCATCGACCGCGATCGTGCCGCGGCCACGGAAATAGATCACCAGGATCGCCAGCCCGATCGCCGCCTCACCCGCCGCGACGGTCAGCACGAACATCGCGAAGATCTGGCCGACCAGATCGTGGAGGAAGGCCGAGAAGGCGACGAGGTTGATGTTCACGGCGAGCAGGATCAGCTCGATCGCCATCAGGATGACGATCAGATTCTTGCGGTTCATGAAGATGCCGAGCACCCCCATGGTGAACAGGATCGCCGCGACGACCAGATAATGCGTCAGACCAATCACAGCTGGACCCCCTGGCCGACCGTCGGCTGCGTGTTGCGCGTCGCATCCTGAGGACGGCGCGCGTTCTGGCGAGCGATATTCTGCCCGCGCACGCCGCCACGCTGGCGATGCGTCAGCACGATCGCACCGATCATCGCGACCAGCAGGACGAAGCCCGCCGCCTCGAACACGAACAGATAGCGCGTGTAGAGCAGCTGCCCCATCGCCTGGATGTTCGGCACGGTGCCGTCGATCGGCGCGATGCGCTGGCTGATCTTCAGGCCACCGGCGCTCCACGCGCCGATGCCGATCAGGATCTCGGCGGCCAGCGCCACCGCCAGCGCTAGGCCCAGCGCCGCATAGCGCGCGAACCCGGCGCGCAGCTGCGCGACCTCGATGTCGAGCATCATGACGACGAACAGGAACAGCACCGCGACCGCACCGACATAGACGATGACGAGCAGCATCGCGATGAATTCAGCGCCGACGAGCACCATCAGCCCCGCCGCGTTGAAGAAGGCGAGGATCAGCCACATGACCGAATGCACCGGGTTGCGCGACGTAATCGTCATCGCACCCGAGCCGATCACGACGATCGCGAAGAGATAAAAGGCTATGGCCTGGATCACGAGTTGGTCGGCCCCCTCAGCCCGGAATCAAGTGCGGCGCGCATTAACGGTACGGCGCATCGGCGGCAAGGTTCGCCGCGATCGCCCGCTCCCAGCGGTCACCGTTGTCGAGGAGCTTGGCCTTGTCGTAGATCAGCTCTTCGCGCGTTTCGGTCGAAAATTCATAGTTCGGCCCTTCGACGATCGCGTCGACCGGGCACGCTTCCTGACACAGGCCGCAATAGATGCACTTGGTCATGTCGATGTCGTAGCGCGTCGTGCGGCGGCTGCCGTCGTCGCGCGGTTCGGCCTCGATCGTGATCGCCTGCGCCGGGCACACCGCCTCGCACAGCTTGCACGCGATGCAGCGTTCCTCGCCATTCGGATAGCGACGCAACGCATGCTCGCCGCGGAAGCGGGGCGAGATGGGGTTGCGCTCGTAGGGATAGTTGATCGTCGCCTTGGGCTTGAAGAAATACTTCAGCGTGAGGGCATGCGCCTTCACGAACTCCCAGAGCGTGAACGATTTGACGAGTTGACCTACGGTCACGATCCGAACCCCATAACCCGGTCGATGGCGACGACCGTCAATCCGATAATCACGCCGCCAAGAGCACGGCGCCACAGGTTGCTGGTGAGAATGGCGCTCACAGCGGCACCCGCATCCACATCAGCACGCCCGACACCAGGAACACCCAGAGCAGCGACAGCGGCAGGAACACCTTCCACCCCAGACGCATCAGCTGGTCGTAGCGGTAGCGCGGGACGGTCGCCTTCACCCAGCTGAAGATGAAGAAGAAGATCAGCATCTTGATGAAGAGGTTGATGATCCCCGGCACCCAGGTGAACGGCGCGAAGTTGAAGAACGGCAGCCAGCCGCCCCAGAACAGCGTCGCGTTGAGCGCGCACATCAGGAGCACGTTGGCATATTCGCCGAGCCAGAAGAGCGCGAAACTCATCGAGCTGTATTCGGTCTGATAGCCGGCGACGAGCTCGCTCTCCGCCTCGGTCAGGTCGAACGGCGCGCGTTGCGTTTCCGCCATCGACGAGATGAGGAACACGACCGACATCGGGAACAGCAGCGGATTGAGCACGAAGCCGTTGATCGGCAGGCCGTAAAGGTTCTGCTGCGCCAGCACGATCGCGGACAGGTTGAAGCTGCCCGCCCACAGCACGACCGTGACGAGGACGAAGCCGATCGCGACTTCGTAGCTCACCATCTGTGCCGCCGCACGCAGCGCCGAATAGAAGGGATATTTGGAGTTCGACGCCCAGCCCGACAGGATGATGCCGTAGACGCCGAGCGACGAGGCCGCGAGCACGTAGAGCAGGCCGACGTTGATGTCGGAGAGCACGACGCCTGCGCCGAACGGCACCACCGCCCAGACGATCAACGCCACCGTGAAGGTGATGATCGGCGCGAGCAGGAACAGCGTGCGGTTGGCCGCGGCCGGCACGATCGTTTCCTGCAGGAAGACCTTGAGGCCGTCGGCGAACGACTGCAGCAGGCCGAGCGGGCCGACGACATTCGGACCGCGACGCAGCGCCATCGCCGCCCAGATCTTGCGATCGGCGTAAATGATCATCGCGACCGCCAGCATCAGCGGCAGCGCGATGACCAGAATACCGATAATGGTCGAAACGAACCACGCCCAGCCATAGGGCAGCCCGACCGTGGTGTTGAAGAAATCGGTCACTCCGCCGCCTCCGCGAACGTCTCGCCATGGACCAGTTCGGCCGAGCAGCGCTGCATCGTCGGGGACGCGCGGCAGATGGCGTTGGTCAGATAAAAGTCCTTGATCGGATAGCCGGAAAGGCTCCCCTGCCCCGCGCCATCCAGCGCCGGCGGGTTCCATTCATAGCCGGCCAGCTGACCCACATGGCGCAGCGCCGGCACCTCGGTCGCCATCGCTTCGCGCAAGCCGGCGAGCGTGTCGAACGGCAGTGTGTGGCCGAGCACTTCCGACAAGGCGCGGAAGATCGTCCAGTCTTCCCGCGCGTCGCCCGGTGCGAACACCGCGCGCTCGCCACGCTGGACACGGCCTTCGGTGTTGACCCAGGTGCCCGACTTTTCGGCATAGGTCGCACCCGGCAGGATCACGTCGGCATGATGCGCGCCCTGATCGCCGTGATGGCCGACATAGACCTTGAAGCCGCCGAACGCGGTGAAATCCACCTCGTCCGCGCCCAGGAAGAAGGTGACGCCCGCGTCGCGCAGATCGGCGATGCCGCCCTTCTGCGCATAGCCGAGCATCAGTCCGCCCATGCGGCTCGCCGCCATGTGAACGACATTGAAGCCGTTCCAGCCGTCCCGGACCAGGTTGAACTGCTTGGCGAAGGCGAGCGCGGCGCCATGGCCGCCCTTCAGCGCACCACCACCGACGATCACCATCGGTGCCTTCGCGTCGGCGAAAATCTTGGCCGCAGCCTCCGGCAGATTGCCGAGCAGCGACAGGTCCGTGCCAAGCCATTCGACCTTATAGGTCAGCTCCGTCTCCGGCCCGATCGCGAAAACCTTCGCGCCCTTTTTGATTGCCTTGCGGATGCGAGTGTTGATCAGCGGCGCTTCCCAGCGCAGATTGGTGCCGACCAGCAGGATCGCGTCCGCCTGTTCGACGCCCGCGATCGTGGTGTTGAAGTTCACCGCGGCGAGGCTGGACGTATCATAGTCCATGCCGGTCTGGCGGCCTTCGAGCTTGGTCGAGCCGAGCGTCGCGAGCAGCGCCTTGGCGGCATACATCGTCTCGCAATCGATGAGATCGCCCGCGACCGCAGCGACGTTCGATCCGGCTGCGGCGACGCGATCCTTGATCACGCCGAACGCCTCGTCCCAGCTGACCGCAACGAGCTTGCCGTCACGGCGCACGTACGGGCGATCGAGGCGACGACGCACCAGGCCATCGACGTGGTGGCGCGTCTTGTCGTGCGCCCATTCCTCGTTGACGTCTTCGTTGATGCGCGGAACGCAGCGCAGCACCTGACGGCCGCGGCTGTCGAGGCGGATGTTGGTGCCGACCGCGTCCTGGACGTCGATCGTCAGCGTCTTCTTGAGCTCCCACGGCCGCGCTTCATAGGCGTAGGGCTTCGACGTCAGCGCACCAACCGGGCACAGATCGACGACGTTGCCGCTGAGCTCACTCGTCACCGCCTGCTCGAGGTAGCTGGTGATCTGCATGTCCTCGCCGCGATAGATCGCGCCGATTTCCTCCACGCCCGCAACCTCTTCCGCGAAGCGGACGCAGCGGGTGCACTGGATGCAGCGGGTCATGATCGTCTTGACGATCGGACCCATATACTTCTCGGTCACCGCCCGCTTGTTCTCGGTGTAGCGGCTGTGGCCCTTGCCGTAGGCGACGGACTGGTCCTGCAGGTCGCACTCGCCGCCCTGATCGCAGATCGGGCAGTCGAGCGGATGGTTGATCAGCAGGAATTCCATCACGCCTTCGCGCGCGTTCTTCACCATCGGCGTGGTGGTGAACACTTCCTGATTGTCCGCGGCGGGCAGCGCGCACGACGCCTGGGGCTTGGGCGGCCCCGGCTTCACCTCGACGAGGCACATGCGGCAATTGCCGGCGATCGACAGCCGTTCGTGGTAGCAGAAGCGCGGAATTTCCTTGCCCGCCGCCTCGCACGCCTGGAGCACGGTGGCTCCCTGCGGCACCTCGACCTCGATCCCGTCTACTTTAAGCTTCGGCATTATTCGGCAGCTTCCTGCATCGGGGCGAGATCGCCGCCGTTGCGCGAGTTGATGCGACGTTCCAGTTCCGGGCGGAAGTGGCGGATGAGGCCCTGGATCGGCCAGGCGGCGGCATCGCCGAGGGCGCAGATCGTGTGGCCTTCCACCTGCTTGGTCACCTGCTGCAGCGTGTCGATCTCGGCGATGTCGGCATCGCCGGTGCGCAGCCGCTCCATCACGCGCCACATCCAGCCGGTGCCTTCACGGCACGGCGTACACTGGCCGCAGCTTTCATGCTTGTAGAAGTAGCTGATCCGGCTGATCGCGCGGACGATGTCGGTCGACTTGTCCATGACGATGACCGCCGCGGTGCCGAGACCCGAACCGACCGCCTTCAGACCGTCGAAGTCCATCGGCGCATCGATGATGTCCTTGGCGGGCACCAGCGGCACCGACGAGCCGCCGGGGATGACCGCCAGCAGATTGTCCCAGCCGCCGCGGATACCGCCGCAATGCGTCTCGATCAGTTCGCGGAAGGTGAGGCCCATCGCGTCTTCGACGACGCAGGGCTTGTTCACATGGCCGCTGATCTGGAAGAGCTTGGTGCCCTTGTTGTTCTCGCGACCGAAGCTGGAGAACCATTCGGCGCCGCGCCGCAGGATCGTCGGGCCGACCGCAATCGATTCGACGTTGTTGACCGTCGTCGGGCAGCCATAGAGGCCGGCACCCGCCGGGAACGGCGGCTTGAGGCGCGGCTGCCCCTTCTTGCCTTCGAGGCTTTCGAGCATCGCGGTTTCTTCGCCGCAGATGTACGCACCAGCGCCACGATGGACGAAGACGTCGAAGTCGTAACCCGATCCGCAGGCATTCTTGCCGATCAGCCCGGCGTCATACGCCTCGGCGACGGCCGCAAACAGCGTCTCGGCCTCGCGGATATATTCGCCGCGGATGTAGATGTAGGCCGCGCGCGCGCGCATCGCGAAGCCGGCGATCAGCGCGCCCTCAATCAGCTTGTGCGGATCGTGACGGATGATCTCGCGGTCCTTGCACGAACCGGGTTCGGATTCGTCAGCGTTGATGACGAGGAAGTTCGGCCGATCGGGCTTCGGCTCCTTCGGCATGAACGACCATTTGGTGCCCGTGGGGAAGCCCGCGCCGCCACGACCGCGAAGACCCGACGCCTTGATGACGTCGATGATCGCGTCCTGGCCGAGCGCCATCAGCGCCTTGGTATTGTCCCAGTCGCCACGCTTCAGCGCCGCTGCCAAGTTCCAGGGCTGGAACCCGTAGACGTTGGTGAAGATGCGATCCTTGTCGGCAAGCATCAGGCCCACTCGCTCCGGTAATCGTGGTTCTCTTGCGTCATCGCGGTCAGCGTCGTCGGGCCGCCTTCGGGGCAGCTCGTCTGGCGGCCGATGGTCGAGCCGGTCTTCGGCTGCTCACCCTTGGCGAGCGCCTCCAGCACCGCGATGGTGCGGTCGTAGTCGAGATCCTCGTAATTGTCGTCGTTGATCTGGACCATCGGCGCGTTGGCGCAGGTGCCAAGGCACTCGACCTCGGTCAGCGTGAACAGGCCGTCGGGCGTCGTCTTGCCCTTGATCAGCCCCTTGTTCTTGCACGCCGCCAACACGTCGTCCGACCCGCGCAGCATGCACGGCGTCGTGCCGCAGACCTGCACGTGATAACGGCCGACCGGCGCGAGGTTGAACATCGTGTAGAAGGTCGCGACCTCGAACACGCGCATGTACGGCACACCGATCTGGCGCGCGACGAACTCGATCACCGGAACCGGCAGCCAGCCTTGCGTCTGCGTTTCCGCACCGACCTGACGCTGCGCCAGGTCGAGGAACGGGATCGAGGCCGACTGCTCACGACCGGCGGGATAGCGCGCGAGGATCTCGTTCGCCTTTTTCTGGTTCTCTTCGGTCCACGCGAAACCGCCCCAGCGTGCGCGGGTTTCGGCTTCGTCGGGGATCTGGGCTGCTTCAGCCATCAGCGGATGAACTCCACGCGCGACACCTTGTCGCCTTCAAACGAATAGACGGACATGACCTCGAACGTCTCGCCACCGGGCGCACGCTCGACCGCCTCATGCAGGACGACCGTCTCCCCCAGCTCGAACGTCGCGAGAATGTCCGCACGGTTTTGCGGATATTGCGCGAACATCGCCTTGAGGCCTGACCGCACGCCCTCCCGACCCTCGCGCAACACGGCGCCGCGATAGCCCGCCTCGCAGGCATCGTCGGTCATGAACGCGACATAGGCGTCGGCGTCCTGCGCATTGTAGCGCGCGATCATGGCGTGCGCGATGCCGGGCCGGTCGATGCTCACCGGTCGCACTCGCCGAACACGATGTCCATCGCGCCCAGGATCGCGGTCGTATCCGCCAGCATGTGGCCCTTCGACATGAAGTCCATGGCCTGCAAGTGGCTGAACGCGGTCGGACGGATCTTGCAGCGATAGGGCTTATTCGATCCGTCGGCGACGAGGAACACGCCGAACTCGCCCTTGGGGCTTTCGGTCGCGACATACACTTCGCCGGCGGGAACGTGATAGCCTTCGGTATAGAGCTTGAAGTGATGGATCAGCGCTTCCATCGAGCTCTTCATCTCGGCGCGCTTGGGCGGCACGACCTTGCGGTCGGTCGACGCGATCGGCCCTTCCGGCATTTCGGCGAGGCACTGTTTCATGATCCGCGCGGACTGGCGGACCTCTTCGACGCGCACCATGAACCGGTCGTAGCAATCGCCGCGCGTGCCGACCGGAATGTCGAAATCCATGCGCGCATAGGCGTCATAGGGCTGCGACTTGCGCAAATCCCACGGAATGCCCGCGGCGCGGATCATCGGGCCGGAGAAGCCCCAGGCGATCGCGTCTTCGCGGCTCACCGTCGCGATATCAACGTTGCGCTGCTTGAAGATGCGGTTGTCCGCGACCAGCGAAATCGCGTCCTCGAACAGGCGCGGCAGGCGCGTGTCGAGCCAATCGGCGATGTCGGTCAGCAGCTTGAGCGGCACGTCCTGATGGACGCCGCCCGGACGCATGTAATTGTGGTGCATGCGCGCGCCCGAGGCACGCTCGAAGAAGTTGAGGCAGTCTTCGCGGATCTCGAACAGCCACAGGTTCGGCGTCATCGCGCCGACGTCCATGACGTGGCTGCCGAGGTTGAGCATGTGGTTCGAGATGCGGGTCAGTTCGGCGAAGAAGACGCGCAGATATTGGGCACGCAGCGGCACCTCGATATCGAGCAGCTTCTCGACCGCGAGCACGAAGCTGTGCTCCATGCACATCGGCGAACAGTAATCGAGCCGATCGAAATACGGCAGCGCCTGCGCGTAGGTCTTGTACTCGATCAGTTTTTCGGTGCCGCGATGCAGCAGGCCGACATGCGGATCCACACGCTCGATAATCTCGCCGTCCAGCTCCATGACGAGGCGCAACACGCCGTGCGCCGCGGGATGCTGCGGGCCGAAGTTGATCGTGTAGTTCTGAATCGTCACGTCGCCGGTCGTCGGATCGGCGGCATCGGTGACGTGCATCAGTTCGTCGACATAGTCGCTCACTGGTTCTGTCCTTGGCCCTTGGTCGGGATCACGTCGGACGCGGCCGGCTTGTCGCCGCCCTTGTTGCCCGCATGCGGTTCGCCCGCGCCGGTCTGCGATGGCGCCTCCGTGGTCTTCGGCTCGTTCGTGACGGGCGCCGCCTTCGGCTGCGTCGGCGCATCGGCCTTGACGATCGTATCCGCTTTCAGCGGCGTCGGCGCGCCCTTGGCTTCGGGGACCATGCCCTTCTCGTCGCCCGGCAGCACATATTGTGCGCCTTCCCACGGGCTCTGGAAGTCGAAGTTGCGGAAGTCCTGCGCCAGCTGCACCGGCTGATAGACGACGCGCTTCGCCTCTTCCGAATAGCGCATCTCGACGAACCCGGAAAGCGGGAAGTCCTTGCGCTGCGGATGGCCGCGGAAGCCATAGTCGGTCAGGATACGGCGCAGGTCAGCATTGCCGGCGAACAGCACGCCGTACATGTCGTACACCTCGCGCTCCAGCCAGCCGGCGACCGGCCAGATGCCCGTGACCGACGGCACCGGCTTATCCTCGTCGGCGGCGACGTGGACGTGCAGGCGGTGGTTCCGCGTCAGCGACAGCAGGCAATAGACGACCTCGAACCGCTCCGCACGATCCGGATAGTCGACGCCGGCGATTTCCATCAGCTGCTGATATTCGAGGCCGGGCGTATCGCGCAGCTTGGTCAGCGCGTCGGCGATCGCCTCACGCTCGACGTAGAGCGCAACCTCGCCGACCTGGTCGACCGCGTCGATCAGCGCCGCGCCGAGCGTCGCGCGGACCGCTTCGATCGTTTCGCCATTGAGGTTCGCCGCAAAGGCGGGAGCGGGCGCCCTCACCGTTCGATGCTCCCGCTGCGGCGGATCTTCCGCTGCAACTGCATGATGCCATAGAGTAGCGCTTCCGCGGTCGGCGGGCAGCCGGGGACATAAATGTCCACGGGCACCACGCGATCGCAACCGCGCACGACGCTGTAGCTGTAATGGTAGTAGCCGCCGCCGTTGGCGCAGCTGCCCATCGAGATGACGTACTTCGGCTCCGACATCTGGTCGTAGACCTTGCGCAGCGCCGGCGCCATCTTGTTGCACAGCGTGCCGGCGACGATCATCACGTCCGACTGACGCGGGCTGGCGCGCGGCGCGGCACCGAAGCGTTCGAGATCGTAGCGCGGCATGTTGACGTGGATCATCTCGACCGCGCAGCAGGCGAGGCCAAACGTCATCCACCACAGCGAGCCGGTACGCGCCCACTGGAACAGCTCTTCGGTCGAGGTGACAAGGAAGCCCTTGTCGGTCAGCTCGCCGTTCAGGCTGTCGAAAAAGCCCTGATCCGGCTGCACCGGAGCGGTGCCCGCGGCCGAGCGATCGAGTTCAACGGGTCCGGACATGGGGGTCATTCCCAATCCAACGCTCCCTTTTTCCAGGCGTAGACGAGGCCGAGGGCCAGTTCGCCGATGAAGATCATCATGGAGATCCATGCGGTCCAGCCGATGCTGAAAACCGAGACTGCCCAAGGATATAGGAACGCGGCTTCAAGATCGAAGATGATGAACAGGATCGCGACGAGATAAAAGCGCACGTCGAATTGGCTGCGCGGATCCTCGAACGCGGGGAAGCCGCACTCATATTCCGACAGCTTCTGCTCGTTCGGCTTGTTGCTGCCGGTCAGCCGCGACACCGCCATCGGCAGGAACACGAAGGTGCTCGACAGCGCGATGGCGACGCCCAGGAACAGCAGGATCGGCAGATATTGCGACAGGTCAACCAAAGGGCATCTCGCACATGCGATAGGAATGGGGTGGCTTTAGGCCTCCGCGCCGGGTCGGGCAAGGCCGTGGCGGCGTGAGAATGAATCGCAGAAAGGCGCGGTTCAGGCGCAGGCGGTCACCCTTCCGCGGCTACGCCGCTCCCTCCCTCCCCCGATGGGAGAGGGAAGAGGCGCGCAGCACCGATGGGTGAATGTGCGTGCGGGACGGCTCGCTTAACGCAGCGCGCCGGCGACCAGCTTGTGCAGCTTGACGTGCAGGCCGTCATTGGCGGCGAGGAATTCGTTCTTTTCCATCGCCCGGTCGGCACCGCGGAAGTCGGTGACATAGCCGCCGGCTTCCTTGACGAGCAGCAGCCCCGCCGCCGTATCCCAGGGCTTCAGGCCAGATTCCCAATAGCCGTCGAAGCGACCCGCCGCGACCCAGGCGAGATCAAGCGCGGCCGAACCGAAACGACGGATTCCGGCGACTTCGGGGGCGACCGCACCGAAGATGCGGCTCCACTGGACGAAATCACCATGGCCCAGGAACGGAATACCCGTGGCGATCAGCGCTTCCGACAGATCGCGGCGGGCCGAGACGCGCAGGCGCTGGTCGGTCAGCCAGGCGCCACGGCCCTTTTCGGCCCAGAAGCTCTCGTCGGTCAGCGGCTGATAGACGAGCGCGGTCGTGATCTCGCGCTTGCCGGCCGGCGTCAGCTCCTCGACCGCGATCGAGATCGCGAAATGCGGGATGCCGTGGAGGAAGTTCGACGTGCCATCCAGTGGATCGATGATGAAGCGCGGCTTGTCGGGGTCGCCCTTCACCTCGCCGCCCTCTTCCATCAGGAAACCCCAGTCGGGACGCGCCTTGCGCAATTCCTCGAAGAGGGTCTGCTCGGCGCGCTTGTCGGCGATCGACACGAAGTCGGCAGGCCCCTTGCGGCTGACCTGGAGATGCTGGACCTCGTTGAAGTCGCGACGCAGCGCGGTGCCAGCCTTGCGGGCGGCGCGCTCGATGACGGTGAAGAGGCCGGAATGGGAGGGCATGGGATAATCTCTATACCCCTCTCCCGGCGGGAGAGGGAGGGGCCCGCCGCCGTCAGGCGGTGGGAGGGTGAGGGTCGGATGAAGGCCCTGCCCTCACCCGACCTCGCTACGCTCGGCCACCCTCTCCCGATGGGAGAGGGATCATCAATCAATCCGCGCGGCGGACGTACGTCTGCTCGTACACGTCGACGACGATGCGCGTGCCAGCACCGATATGCGGCGGCACCATCACGCGGACGCCGTTGTCGAGGATGGCGGGTTTGTAGCTGGACGAGGCGGTCTGCCCCTTCACCACGGCATCCGCCTCGACGATCGTCGCTTCGATCGTGCTCGGCAGTTCGACCGAAATCGGCTTTTCGTCATACAGTTCGAGCACGACGTCCATACCATCCTGCAGGAAGGCCGCGGCATCGCCGAGGATGCCCGCGTCGAGCGTGATCTGTTCGTAGCTTTCCTTGTCCATGAAGGTCAGCTGGTCGCCGTCGCGGAACAGATACTGGAAATCCTTGGTGTCGAGGCGCACGCGCTCGACCGTCTCCGCCGAGCGGAAGCGGACGTTGTTCTTGCGGCCGTCTATCAGGTTCTTCATCTCGACCTGCATGTACGCACCGCCCTTGCCGGGCTGCGTGTGCTGGATCTTGACCGCGCGCCAGATGCCGCCTTCATATTCGATGATGTTGCCGGGACGGATGTCCACGCCGCTGATCTTCATGGGATTGAACCTACTGGAAAGAGCGAGTTTGGCGGGCGATGAGCCACGCCGGGTGGCCGCGCTTTACCGTGCGGGCGCCGAAGCGGCAAGCATCGGGAACGGATTGACGTCCTCGCCCTGATACCAGCGATCACCCGCCCCCATGCGCTGCATGCCGAAATGGAGGTGATAATTGCCCGCACCCGCATCGCCGGTGTCGCCGACATAGGCGATCGTCTGCCCGGCACGCACGGGCTGGCCGACGGCGATACCCGGCGCGTAGCCCGACAGATGCGCGTAATAATAGACCCAGCGGCGGTCGGGCGAGCGGATGTAGAGCGTCGTACCGCCGCGGTCGGACTGGAACAGCTTTTCGACGCGGCCGGCCGCGGCGGCGAGAACGGGGGTGCCGGCGGGGGCGGGAATGTCGGTGCCGTGATGCCCTCGACTGCCGCCTTCGCGTGGGTCGTTCCAGCTGTCCATGATGGTCGATCGGGCAATGCCGGCGACAGGCACGGTGAGTTGGCCGGTCGGTGCCGTGGCCTCGGCGGCCGGTTCGGGGGTGCTCGCCGTTGCGGTCACGCGGCGCGCCGAGGGGTCGGCGGTGCCGAAGCGGGTCATGGCGACGAACGCCGCTCCGAGCAGCACCAAGCCGACAAGAATGCCCCAGCCGAGGCGAGTCATGCACCCTCCCCTTCGTCACCCCGGACGTGTTCCGGGGTCCACCGGTCAGCAAGGGCATGGCCGGAGGCTCTAGCCGCCCCCCTCGCCGCGGAGTGGACCCCGGAACGAGTCCGGAGTGACGCGAACTTTGGTGCGAGCGTCACCATCCCATTCACGCTTGGAACACCGCCTTGGTGCCCGGCTTCACCATCTGCGCCAGGCGCGCGACATCCCAGTTGGTCAGACGGATGCAGCCGTGGCTTTCCGTCCGGCCGATGAGCTCGGGGTGCGGCGTGCCGTGGATGCCGTAATGCTCCTTCGACAGGTCGAGCCACACCACGCCGACCGGACCGTTCGGCCCCGGCGGCAGCAACTCCTTCTCGTCGCCCTTCTTCGCGTCCCAGAACAAAGCCGGGTTATAGTGGAACTTGGGGTTGTAATCGGCGCCGTAGATCTTCCACGTCCCCAGCGGCAGCGGATCGTGCTCCGACCCCATCGTCGCGCTGAACTGCGCGATCAACTTGTCGTCCTTGTCGAGGACGCGCAGCACCTTGTCCGATTTGTCGACGACGATGTGGTCGGCGACGGGCTGGTTGGCGTCGACGTTGAGCATGTTGAGCGTCTGGCGCCAGTGATCGGGCAGCTTGGCGTCATAGTTACGCGACGCGGGCAGCGCATTGGGAACGATGATCGTGTTGCCGACCTTCAGCCGCGTCGAGGGGGAGTTGAGCGCGATCAGCGTCTCGGGGCTGGTGTGGAACATCTCCGCCAGCTTTTCCATCGGGGTCGCATAGCCGATCGTCGGCAGCTTCGCCTGTTCGCCGTAATCCTTAGGCAGCGGGTTGATATAGGGCCCGGCGAGCGCCTCGCGCGTCAGCATGAAGCGCGCGGTCGGGCGCTTGGCACGGTAGGGATAGAGCGCCGCGAGCGTCGCGGCGTCGGGCTTACCGGTCTTGGGCAGACCCTTGGCCTCCTGGAACCCCTTCAGCGCGGCGGTGAGCGACTGGCCGCCCTTCCCGTCGAGCAGGCCGGGACCGAAGCCGAGCGAGTCGAGGATCACCTGGACATGAAGCAGGTTGCGATCGACGGGCTTGGCCGCCGGGGCGGCTTGGGGTGCCTGTGCCGTCGCCGACGCGGCGAGCGCGGCGCCCGCCAAGAGTGCCGTGGTGAGTGCCGCCTTCATCAATCCGCTCCCTGACCGTTACGCAGGCGGATCAACGGGCGGAGGGGCTAAGGGTTTCGTGGAACAGCCGTTTTGTGCGGAGCGCTTCGCCTGCCACCTTTGTCACCCCGGACGGGTCCCAGGGCGACGGGGGTCAGCGGCTCAGCCGTTCAGCACCTTCGTGAATGCGGCGACAGCGGCGGCCTCGTCGCCGTTCCACACCGCGCCGGACACGGCGAGGAAGTCCGCGCCGGCGGCCACCAGTGGCGCGGCGTTGTCCGGCGTGATGCCGCCGATCGCGACGCTGGGCAGTTCGAACATCGACGCCCACCAAGACAGGATCGACGGCTCCGGCACGTGCTTCACCGTTTTGGTCGTGGTCGGATAGAAAGCACCGAAGGCCACGTAGTCGGCACCGCCCTCGCCCGCCTCCATGGCGAGGTGACGGCTGTCGTGACAGGTCACGCCGATCTGGACATTGGGGCCCAGCGCATCACGTGCTTCTCGCGGGTCGCCGTCATCCTGACCCAGATGCACGCCGTCGGCGCCCAGGCGCTTGGCAAGCGAGATGCTGTCGTTGACGATGAACGCGACCTCGCGGTCCGCGCACAGGCGCTGAAGCGGTTCCGCCAGCTTCGCTGCCGCGTGCTGGTCGATATCCTTCACGCGAAACTGGAAGGCCGCGACGGGGCCGGCGTCGAGTGCGCGCGCCAATCGGTCGGCGAAGCCACCGGTCACATCGAGCGGCGAGATCAGGTAGAGCTGGCACGGTGGCCGACGGTCGTCACGGCGGAACTGCGCCGCAAATTCAGGGTCGAGGGGGCCAAGCGGATCGTCTTCGGTCATGCCCGGCCCCTACCCCGATTGCCGCCGCGACGAAAGCCGCGGCGGCAGGATCGGCTTACGCCTCGCCCTTGTAGATCGCGACGAGCTTCGCCAGCATCTCCAGCGCGTCTTCGCGGCTGCGCTGGAAGGTGTTGCGGCCGATGATCGAGCCGTTGCCGCCACCCGCCAGGATGTCGCGCGCGTCCTGATAGACCGCATCGGCGCCCTTGGCCGCACCGCCCGAGAAGACGACGATACGGCGACCGGCGAAACTCGACTGGACGACGTGGCGGACGCGGTCCGCCTGGTTCGACCAGTCGGTGCCCTCATACGCCTTCTTGGCTTCGTCCTGCTCGATATGCGCGGACGGCAGCTTCACTTTGATGATGTGTGCGCCGAGCAGCGCCGCCATGTGCGCGGCGTATGCGCCGACGTCGAGCGCCAGTTCGCCGTCCTTGCTGAGCTTGCCGCCGCGCGGATAGCTCCAGATGACGGTCGCGATGCCGACGGCCTTCGCCTCTTCGGACAGTTCACGAATCTCTTCCATCTGCTCGAAAATCTGGTCCGAGCCGGGGTAGATGGTGAAGCCGATCGCCGCGCAGCCGAGGCGCACCGCATCGCCGACGCTCGCCGTCACCGCCTGGTCGATGCTGGTCGCCCAGCTGTTCGAGCTATTGACCTTCAGGATCGTCGGGATCTGGCCGGCGAAGGTGTCGGCACCCGCCTCGAGCGGCCCGAGCGGCGCGGCATAGGCGCTGAGGCCCGCGTCCACCGCCATCTGATAGTGATAATGCGGGTCGTAGGCCGGCGGATTCACGGCGAACGAGCGCGCCGGGCCGTGTTCGAAGCCCTGATCGACGGGCAGAATGATGAGCTTGCCGGTGCCGCCCAGCTTGCCCTGCATCAGGATGCGGGCGAGGTTCGCCTTCACCGCGGGGCTGGTGGCTTCATACTTGTCGAGGATCGCCTTGACGGCGGGCGTGACGTTCGTGGTCATGAGTAGCTCCTTGGGGGCACGTCGTGAAATGGGGTCGTCAGAGCATCAGCCAGCGCCGCAGCGCCTGGTCGATCTGCTCCATGCGGGTGGGGCTGGCATCGCCGATCACCGCGGTGATGCGGTGGCGTGCGACGCTGGTGATCCGGTCGACCTCCACCTCGCATTCGGCGGTCAGGCCATTGTGTTCGCGCGGCGACATGACGACGCGGAACAGCGCCTCGCCACCGATCACCGAGGTGAGCGGGCAGACGGTGATCGTCGCATGCGTCGCGTTGAACAGGTCGGACTGGACGACGACGCACGGCCGCGCCGGCGCACCGTCGGGTCCATCGACCAACACGATGCCGCCATGCCTTATTTCCACGCGCGCGCATCCTGCCAGAAGATCACATCATCGCTCGATACGCGTTGCGATGCGCGGGTCGATTGGCGGCGGGCCTCGCGGCGATAGGCGTCGTCGTGCAGGTCGACGTAGCGACGCACCGCCTCGCGCGCGATGTCGCTCTTGCTGCGACCCTGGGTGCGCGCGACCGCGGCGAGCCGCTCTTCCAATTCGGTGTCGAGTCGCACTCCGAGCATGCCGGCTCCCTGCCTGTTTAACGCGTTTAACCTACGGCGTGGCAGGACCTTGCGCAAGGGGCGAGTGCAGCCTTGACGCCACGCGCCAAAGGACGCTTGATGCGGGCCAAGGGGGAATGATCATGACACCAATCCGGCTGGCGATCGTCGCTGCGCTGTTGACCGCGAGCGGCGCGGGCGCGGCGGCGGACCGTTATGCGTCGCCGCTGGTTGGCAAACCTGCGCCGGACGCGGAACTGACGCTGATCGACGGCAGCAAGGTGCGGCTCGCCGATCTGCGCGGGCAGGTGGTAATCCTGAACTTCTGGGCGACGTGGTGCGTGCCCTGCCGTGCCGAACTGCCGTTGCTGGATGCCTATTATCGCACGCAGCAGAAGCACGGCCTGCGCGTGTTCGCGGTGGCGACCGAGGATTCGGTGCCGGTCTTTCGGATGAAGCCGCTGTTCGCGGCGATGGCGATCACGCCCACGCGGCGGGTGAAGGGCAAATATCCGCTGATCGGCAATGCGGTGCCGACCAATTACGTCATCGATCGTGCGGGGGTCGTCCGCTACGCCAAGGCGGCATCGCTCGACCTCGACGATCTCAACACCATCGTCGTGCCGCTATTGAAGGAGACGCCGCCCACCTGAGCGGCGTCTCGCATTCGGGTCAGGCGGTGAGCGCGGCGACGCCGGGCAGTGCCTTGCCTTCCATCCATTCGAGGAAGGCGCCACCGGCGGTCGACACGAAGGTGAAGCGATCCGCCACACCCGCCTGGTTGAGCGCGGCGACGGTATCGCCACCGCCCGCAACCGAGACGAGGCTGCCGTCCTGCGTCAGCGCCGCGGCGGTGCGCGCCAGGCTGACCGTCGCGACGTCGAAGGGCGGCGTCTCGAATGCGCCCATCGGGCCGTTCCACACGAGCGTGCGGCAGTTCTTCAGCACATCGCCCAGCGCCTCGACCGCACTCGGGCCGACGTCCAGGATCATCTCGTCTGCCGCGACTTCGTGGACATTGACGGTGCGGACCGGCGGGTTGGCGCGGAATTCCTTCGCCACCACGACGTCATACGGCAGATGGACGGTGCAATTAGCGCGATCCGCGGCCTCGAGAATCTCCTCCGCGGTGCCGGTCAGATCATGCTCGCACAGCGACTTGCCGACATCGACCCCCCGCGCCGCGAGGAAGGTATTCGCCATGCCACCGCCGATGATCAGGTGATCGACGCGGGCGACGAGGTGCTTGAGCACGTCGAGCTTGGTCGACACCTTGGCGCCACCGACCACGGCGGCAACGGGGTGGTCGGGGTTGCCCAGCGCCTTTTCGAGCGCGTCGAGTTCGGCCTCCATCGCACGACCGGCGAAGGCGGGCAGCACCTTGGCCAGCCCCTCGGTCGAGGCATGCGCGCGGTGCGCTGCCGAAAAGGCATCGTTGACATAGAGATCACCCAATTTGGCAAATCGTTGAACGACTTGTGGATCGTTCTTCTCTTCGCCACCGAAGAAGCGCGTGTTCTCCAGAACCGCGATATCGCCGGGTTGCAGCGTCGCGACAGCCGCCTCGTCGCCCTCCCAATCGATATAGCGGACCTCGCGTCCCAGCACGGCGGAATAAGGGCGGACGATGCGGCTGAGCGACATCTCAGGATTCGGCGTGCCCTTCGGACGGCCGAAATGCGCCAGAATCAGTACGATCGCACCACGGTCGGCGAGTTCGGTGACGGTCGGCAACGTCGCGCGCAGCCGCGTGTCGTCGGTGACGACACCGTCGGCCATCGGGACGTTCAGATCCTCGCGCACCAGCACGCGTTTGCCACGAACTTCGCCCATATCGTCGAGCGTCTTGAAGGCCTTAGCCATGATATCGTCCTTCAGATCTTAAGAGAATGAGACGACCGACACGGGATCGCCGATCGCGATCCGGCCGGGCACCTTCACGCGCGTACAGGCCCCGCCCCGCCAGTCGGGCGTCAGCGCCGCCTTCAGCCCGGTCGCGATCGTCTCCATGCGGCTGCACGGGTCGCATTCGACCGTGATCTCCAGCTCGACCGCTCCGATGCGCAGCCGCGTGCCGGGCACCTGCGGGATGTCGAAGCCGTCGACCAACAGGTTAACGCGCCGTTCCTGCCACGGGATCGTATGTCCGAGGTCCGCCATGGCGGCATCCCAGTCGCCGCGCTCCATCAGCGTCACCTGCCGCTTGCCGCGCCCGCCGGGCTTCACCGCGCCACGAAAATCGCCGTGCAGGCCACCTTCGACCGTCACGTCGACGGCTTCGACCAGTTCCATCGGCGCCTTCGAAAAGGCGTGCCGGGCGATCCCGACGAGCGTGCCGGCGGTCGTCATACCCGCCCCGTCATCGCGAGGAGCGCAGCGGCGCGGCGATCCGGAGCGTCGTGCGTGACGCTCCGGATCGCTTCGCTCCGCTCGCAATGACGGAATGGGTCATTGACGATGCCTTAGAGGAACTTCGCCATCGCCGTCGCGGTGTCGACCATGCGGTTCGAGAAGCCCCATTCGTTGTCGTACCAGCTGACGACGCGGACGAGCTTGCCGTCGAGCACCGCGGTTTCCAGGCTGTCGACGGTCGACGACTGCGGCGAATGCATCAGGTCGATCGAGACGAGCGGTTCGTCCGAATAGACGAGCACGCCCTTCAGCGGACCGTCTTCCGACGCGGCCTTCAGGATCGCATTGACCTCGTCCTTCGTCGTGTCGCGCTTCGGCGTGAAGGTCAGATCGATCAGGCTGACGTCGGGCACCGGCACGCGGATCGCCGAACCGTCCAGCTTGCCCTTCAGTTCGGGCAGCACCTCACCCACCGCGCGAGCGGCACCGGTGGTGGTCGGGATCATGCTCATCGCCGCGGCGCGGGCGCGCCGCAGATCCGGGTGGATCTGGTCGAGGATCTTCTGGTCGTTGGTGTAGGCGTGGACGGTGGTCATCAGGCCGCGCTCGATGCCCACCGTGTCGTTCAGGACCTTGGCGACCGGCGCCAGGCAGTTGGTGGTGCAGGACGCATTCGAGACGATCGTGTGCTCGGCGGTCAGCTTGTCGTGGTTGACGCCATAGACGACGGTGAGGTCGACGCCCTTGCCCGGGGCCGAGATCAGCACCTTCTTCGCGCCCGCGTCGATATGCTTCTGGCACGAGACGTTGTCGGTGAAGAAGCCGGTGCATTCGAGCACCAGATCGACGCCCAGTTCCTTGTGCGGCAGGTTCGCGGGATCGCGCTCGGCGGTGACGCGGATACGCTTGCCGTCGATGACGAGGTCGTTGCCCTCGGCAGTGACGGTGCCGGGGTATTTGCCGTGAACGCTGTCACGGCTGAAGAGCCAGGCGTTCGACTTGGCGTCGGCGAGGTCGTTGATCGCGACCAGTTCGAGGTCGCCGGCACCGCGTTCGATGATCGCGCGCGCCACCAGTCGGCCGATGCGGCCGAAGCCGTTGATCGCAACCTTCACCGTCATCTGCTTCACTCCTCGCAATGGGTCGCGGCGCATCGGATTCGGGGCCGCGTTAAACGTGTTAAAGCGGCCCCGCCTTTGCGAGGGGGAACGCCCGTCTGTCAACCGCGGGCGATGCGCGGATCGTGTTTGCGCGAAGCGGTTTGACGACTTGCCGCTGCCCCGGTGCGCGCCTAGGTCAGGAGGTATGGCCGAACCGCTTCCCGACACGCCCCCCGATACGCCGAGCGCCGTCGATCGCATCGACGCGGCGATCGCCCGAATCGAAACCGCGATCGCGGCCCGTGCCGCGGCAGGCGACGCGCTGGCGCGCCGCCATGCGGCGCTAAAGGCGCGCATGGCCGAAGCAGTGAGCGCACTGGACGACGTGATCGCCCGTGGGACGCCGGCCTGATGGCGAACGTCTCGCTGCCGATCGGCGGTCGTCCGCACACCGTCGCTTGCCGCGACGGTGAGGAAGCGCATCTCGTGGAGCTGGGCAAGATGCTCGACGAGCGCTGGCCGGCGGCCCTGCGCGCCGCGGGCGGCGTACCGGGCGAGCGGGCGATGCTGTTCGTCGCCCTGATGCTCGCCGACGCCTTGGAAGACGTCCGCCAGCGCCCGCCCGAGGGCGCGGCGGTGAGCGAACCCGCGTTGCAACGCATAGCCGATCGGCTGGAAGCGCTGGCCGATGCGCTGGAGCATGATCCGGCGGCAGGATAAGCCCCCTGCCCCATTGCCAGTGCGCTCCGCCCATCCTAAATTGGTCGGCGGCGGGTTCTGCCCGGTACGAGCCTTACTTTATCCCTGAGGCTATTCATCATCCATGGGGGCTGTCCCTGCCCGGATCCTGGTCCGACGCACATGGTCCCCACCTGACGTTACAGGGCGTCAGTGGATATTTTGGCACACGGCCATGGCGGTCCCGCCACCCGCCCCTCTCCTCTCGTGACCGCGTGGAGCGATGACCGACAAGCTCGCCCTCCGCGCCCGCCTGCGCGCTGTTCGTGACGGCTTCGCGCCGAAGGCACCGATCGGGTCGTCAACAGCGTTCGTTGCCCGCTTGCGGCCAGGATTGATCGTTGCAAGCTATAGGCCGCTGGGTAGCGAGGCCGATCCGGCGCCGCTGGCTGACGCGGCGCGTGCCGCAGGATGCGCACTCGCGCTGCCACATGTCACGACGCGCGCCGCACCGCTTCGCTTTCTGTCGTGGGACCCATCGCAGCCGCTGGAACGCGGCGCATTTGGCCTGCTGCAACCCGCAGCGGATGCACCCGAGGTGTCGCCCGACATCATCCTGACGCCACTCGTGGGCTTCGACGACGCTGGAAACCGCCTGGGGCAAGGGGCTGGCCATTACGATCGCGCCTTTGCCGCCCATCCCGCTGCATGGCGGGTGGGGATTGCATGGTCGGTGCAGCGAGTCGCTGCGCTGCCGGCCGATCCGTGGGATATGCCACTTCACGCCATCGCCACCGAATCAGACTGGATCGCCTTATGACCCCCACGTGGCGCAAACCCGCCGGCATGCTCATCATCCTGAGCCTGATCGCGATCTGGTGCGTCGGGATCGTCAGCCTGTCGGGTGTCGTCGGCACATGGCCATGGTGGCTGCAGGCGCCCTTCTATCTCGTTGCCGGGATCGTCTGGATCCTGCCGCTCAAGCCGCTGCTGCTGTGGATGGAGACCGGGCGCTGGCGGTAACGCAGTCCGCGCGCCCTGTGCGTGTCGAGAAGCACGGTAAGCCCGTGTTTGGATAGCGGATGGACGCCGCTCGATCGGCTAACGCAAGCCATGACATATGGGGAAAGGATCGACGCCCCTGGGGCGGATGCCACCGGTCCTGACCGGTGGCGCGAGTGACGGGGCTCGAACCCGCGACCTCCGGCGTGACAGGCCGGCGCTCTAACCAACTGAGCTACACCCGCGTGTTCGGCACGCGGCGCAATGCGCTATGCTTGTCTCGGCAAATCATACCATTCCGGGAAGGAATGGCGCGAGTGACGGGGCTCGAACCCGCGACCTCCGGCGTGACAGGCCGGCGCTCTAACCAACTGAGCTACACCCGCTGAAAGCGTTGAGGCGCGCCCACTAAGCGAGGGCGCGGGGGGTGTCAACGACCTTCTTCGCCCTCCCCCTCGCTCCGGCGTCGCCGGGCGCGTTCCTGATGCACCAATGTGCCGTGTTCGAACAGGAATCCGGCGATATCCGGCTTGCCCGCCGCGCCCAGCACGGTCTGGATGATGATCAGCAGCGGCACCGCCAGCACGGCGCCCGTCGTGCCCCATACCCAGCCCCAGAAGCTGATCGACACCAGGATCATCAGCGGGCTGATCGTCAGCCGATGGCCGACGATCAGCGGCGTGATCGCATTCGCCTCCACGAGGTGACAGCCGATCATCACGCCCGGCGGGATCAGTGCCAGCCAGATATCGGTGAACGTCATCAACCCCCCGATCGCGAGCAGAAATGCCGCCAGGATCGGGCCGAAATAGGGGATGTAGTTGAGCAGCGCGACGATACCGCCCCACATCAGCGGCGACGGCATGCCGAGGAAATACAATGCGCCCGCGACGATGCCGCCCAGAGTGAGGTTGATGAGCGTGATCGTACCGAGATAGGCGGACACGTCGTCGACGACGTCCTGGATCACCCGGGCGGTCGCCATCGCGCCGTCGAAGCTGGTACGCCCGGTGATCGTCTTCTTGCGCAGGCCGGTCCATCCCGAGAGGAAGAAGAAGACGATCAGGATACCGAAGAAGAATTGGACGATCACCGTCGGCGCCGATGTCGCGGCGAGTTCCAGGATCGAGCTGGGCGGTGCGACCGCGGCGGTCTGCGGCTGACGCACCGGCGTCGACGCGATCTGCCGGAACATCTTGTTCACGGATTTTTCGAGCGTCGAATACAGGTCGAGCAACGGCGACAGATTGTGCTGGATTCGCGTGATCCGGCTGGGGAGCAGCTGGAAGAAGTCCGTCGCCGGCACGACGATCGCGGCGATCGCGATATTGGCGATGATCAGGAACACCAGGATGCAGAACAGCGCTGCGATCGCGGACGGGATGCCGCGCCGTTCGAGCCATTCGAGCACCGGCACCAGCGCGATGGCGATCACCAGCGCCGTCGTCAGCGGCAGAAAGAATTCCGCGCCCGATTTGAGCGCGAAGGGCGTGCCGAGCGCAAGACCGATACCGGCGATGAGCGTGAAGGCGGCGAGCAGGCGATCGCGGCGCTGCGCGATGCGGCCGATCTCGCTGCGGGTGCCGGGCATCAGCGGCGCGCCGAGCGCGATCTGCTCCTCGGGCGTGATGGAGGGTGACGGGGGAGCAGGTTCGGGATCGTCGGCCATCCCCCTGCTCTAGCGCATTTTCGCGCGCCGCCACCCCCCTGTTTGCACCGCCTAAGCGGCGGCGGCGGAATGATCCTCGAACAGCGCTTTCAGCTCGCGTTTCAGGATCTTGCCATTGGCGTTGCGCGGCAGCGGTTCGGGCAGGAAGCGGATCGCGACGGGCACCTTGAACGCCGCCAGCCGCTCGCGCACGAACCCCTGCAATTCCGCCTCGGTCGCGGTGCAACCGGGGCACAGGTGGACGATCGCCGCCGGTTCCTCGCCCAGCGTCCGGTGCGGAATGCCGACCAGCGCAGCGTCGGTGACCGAGGGATGGGCGTAGAGCACGTTCTCCACCTCGATCGAATAGATGTTCTCGCCGCCGCGGATCACGATGTCCTTGGCGCGATCAGCGATGAACAGGAAGCCGTCGTCATCGATCCGCGCAAGGTCGCCGGTGCGCACCCAGCCATCGACGAAGGTCGCTGTGGTCGCCTCCGGCTTGTTCCAATAGCCCTTCACGATCATCGGCCCGCGCGCCCAAAGCTCGCCGATCTCGCCACGGGGCAGCACGGTGACGCCGTCGTCGGCACGAATTTCGATATCCGCCGCGGCGACGGGCGCGCCCGCGCTCGCCGGTCGGTTGAGATAATCCTCGGCGCCATGCTGCGTGACCGTCGCGGTCGTTTCGGTCATGCCCCAGCCATTGCCCGGCAGCGCGCCGAATTCCTGATAGATGCGCCGCACCAGCTCGGGCGCCGAGGGCGCGCCGCCATAAGCGATCGTTTCCAGCGACGAGAGATCGTATTTCGCGCGATCCGGATGTTCGAGCAGCTGCCAGGCGATCGTCGGCACGCCGCCGGTCATATTGACGCGCTCACGCTCGATGATCTCCAGCGCGCGCGCCGTGTCCCAGCGGCGCATGTAGATTGTCGTCGATCCAGTCGCGATCGTCCCCATCATCCCCGCCGAACAGGCCGTGACGTGGAACATCGGAATGACGGTGAGGCTGACGCGCGGTGTGGGATCGGGCGGCGCTTCGCCCCGGCGCAGATAGCTGCGCGCCGCGGTGAACCCACTCGACAGGATGTTGGTCATGAAATTGCGGTGCGTGCCCAGCGCACCCTTGGGGGCGCCAGTCGTGCCGCTGGTGTAGAAGATCGTCGCCTCGTCGTCCGGGGCGATCTGGGCGGGCGGCAGCGGTGAGGCGGGCAGGTTCGGCCAGTCGTGCGGCGTACCGATGATATCCTCGAGCCGCTCCACGCCCTCCGCCAGCGGCGTCGAAGCGCGCGCGACGATCACCCGCTCTAATTGTGGCAGGTTGCCATAGACATCGTGCAAGCGCGCGTGACGTTCGTCATCGACGATCAGCACGCGCGAACCCGAATCGCGCAGCCCGTAATCCAGCTCGGCACCCGTCCACCAGGCGTTGAGCGGCACCATGATCGCGCCGATCGATACGGCTGCAAAGAAGGCGACGGGCCATTCGGGCAGGTTGCGCATCGCGAGCGCGACGCGATCCCCCTTCCCCACGCCCAAGGCCACTAGATGCGCTGCAAGCGCGGCGACGGCGCGGTAATGCGCCTCATACGACACGCGCTCGTCCTCGTAGATGACGAACAGCCGATCGCCGTGGCCGCGACTCGCCTCGAGAAGGAAGCGCATCGACGGCGGCGCATTCTTCCACACCCGAGTCGGCACGCCGCGGATTACGACCTCGTCCATCTCGAACTTCGCGCCGGGCGCGGTCAGCAGCGCATCGACCTGAGGCAGCGGCATCGCCGGCCATGTCGGCGGCAGGGGTACGATCGGCTCGCTAGCGGGCGCGCTGGCCATGTCGGCATCCTCTCCATATCGTCCCGACCGCGCTTGCGGTTACGGCGTTTCGATGAAAGGTTACTGTTGATTCCGCCGCCGCTCAAGGCAATAGAGCAGATAAGTTCGAAACTGGGGTATGTCACCGCATGGCCGACACCGATGCACGCGCGCTGGGCTTCGACCCCGATCGGCTGGCGGCGATCGACGCGTTTCTGAAGGCGCGCTACCTCGACACCGGACGCCTGCCAAATGCACAGCTTTTGATCGCGCGCGATGGCGAGATCACCCATTTTTCGCATCAGGGGGCGGCGCGCGAAGGCGGGCCAAATATCGACGAACGTTCGCTCTTCCGCATCGCGTCCATGACGAAGCCGATCACCAGCCTCGCCTTCATGATGCTGGTCGAGCAGGGCAAGGTCGCGGTCGATACGCCCGTCCATCACGTCTTGCCCGAGTTCAAAGGCGTCGGCGTCTATGACGGCGGCGGTGGTGGCGTTCCGTTCGTCACAAAAGCGACGACCGAACCGATGCGCATGCTCGACCTGCTGCGCCATACCGCCGGACTGACCTATGGTTTCCAGAACCGGTCGAACATCGACGCCGCGCATCGCGAATCGAAGCTGGAGAGCTGGCACGGCAACCACGACCTCGACGGTTTCGTCGCGGCGCTGGGCAAGCTGCCGCTGGAATTCTCGCCGGGGACGGCGTGGAATTATTCCGTTGCGACCGACGTGCTTGGCGCGGTCGTGCAGCGCGTGTCGGGCATGCCGCTCGACCAGTTCTTTGCCACCCGCATCTTCGGCCCGCTGGGCATGCACGACACGTTCTTCGCGGTGCCCGAGGACAAGACCGACCGGCTGACCGATTGCTACACATTGGTCGAGGGCAAGGGGCGCGTGATGTACGATCGGGGCGAGGCGAGCGCGTGGAGCCGACAGCCGAAGCTGTTGTCCGGCGGCGGTGGCCTCGTGTCGACCGCGCTCGATTATCACCGCTTCTGCCGGATGTGCGAGAATGGCGGATCGCTGGACGGCGCGCGGATCGTCGGACGCAAGACGCTCGAGCTGATGACGATGAACCATCTGCCGGGCGGCAAGGACCTCAGCAGCCTGTCGCGGTCGCTGTTCAGCGAGACGCAGAATGCCGGCACCGGCTTCGGCCTGGGCTTTGCCGTGACGCAGGACGTTGCCCGCACGATGATACCCGGATCGAAGGGCGAATATTACTGGGGCGGCATGTTCTCGACCGCCTTCTTCATCGACCCCGTCGAGCGGCTGCACATGGTGTTCATGACGCAGCTGAGCCCGTCGGGCCTCTACCCGATCCGGCGCGAGCTGAAGACGATGATCTACGCCGCGCTCAATTGACCATTTCGTGACCCCGGCGCCGACCGGGGGACGCCTTAGGAAGGACTGACCCGATGACTTCGCCGATCCGCACCGAACGCCACGACGACGTGCTCGTCATCATTTCCGACAACCCGCCGGTCAATGCGCTGGGCGCAGCCGTGCGGCAGGGGCTGGAGGCCGCGATCAAGGAAGGCGTCGCCGATGCCTCGATCGCGGCGATGGTGATCCGCTGCGATGGCCGTACCTTCTTCGCCGGCGCCGACATCACCGAGTTCGGCAAACCGATGGTCGAGCCGGGCCTGCCCACCGTGGTCGACATGATTGAGGCGTCGACCAAGCCGATCGTCGCGGCGATCCACGGCACGGCGCTGGGCGGCGGGTGCGAGGTGGCGCTCGGCTGCCATTATCGCGTCGCGGTGCCCTCGGCGAAGCTCGGCACGCCCGAAGTGAAGCTCGGCCTGCTGCCCGGTGCGGGCGGCACGCAGCGGCTGCCGCGCATTGCCGGGGTCGCGCTGGCGCTGGAGATGACCGCCAAGGGCGATCCGATCAGCGCCAAGAAGGCGCAGGAGGCCGGCCTGATCGACAAGATCGTTGGAGAAGACAGCCTGGAGGCGGATGCGATCGCCTTTGCGAATGAGGTGAAGGCGAAGCGCCCGATTCCGCGTGCGTCGGAGCGGACGGTACAGCCCGACCCGGATGCCGTTGCCGCGTTCGAGAAGGCCAACGGCCGCCGCTTCCGCGGCTTTGACGCGCCCGCCGCCAACATCGCCTGCGTCGTCAAGGCGACCGAGACGTCGTTCGCTGACGGCATCGCCTTCGAACGGCAGGAATTCATGAAGCTGATGACGGGCAACCAGTCCGCCGCGCAGCGCCACATCTTCTTCGCCGAACGCCAGGCGGCCAAGATCGACGACGTTCCCGCCGACACCGTCAAGCGCCCGATCAAACGCGTCGGCGTGATCGGCGCCGGCACGATGGGTGGCGGCATCGCGATGAACTTCCTGAGCGCCGGCATTCCCGTGACGATCGTCGAAATGGCGCAGGAGGCGCTCGATCGCGGCACCGGCGTGATCCGCAAGAATTACGAAGCGACCGCCGCCAAGGGCCGGATGAAGCCCGAACAGGTCGAAGCGGCGATGGGCGCGCTGACCCCGACGCTCGACTTCGAGGCGCTGAGCGAATGCGACCTCATCATCGAGGCGGTGTATGAGAATATGGACGTGAAGAAGGAGATCTTCACGCGGCTCGACGGGCTGGCCAAGCCCGGCGCGATCCTCGCCAGCAACACCTCCTACCTCGACATCGATGAAATTGCCGCGGTGACGAAGCGGCCGCAGGACGTCGTCGGCATGCACTTCTTCTCGCCGGCCAACGTCATGAAGCTGCTGGAGGTGGTGCGCGGCGCGAAGACGGCGCCGGACGTGCTGGCGACGGTCATGGACCTCGCCAAAAAGATCAAGAAGGTCGCGGTCGTCGCGGGCGTCACCTATGGTTTCATCGGCAACCGCATGCTGATGCCGCGGCAGGTCGAAGCGAACAAGCTGCTGCTGGAAGGCGCGACGCCGGAACAGATCGACCGTGTCCACGTCGCCTTCGGCATGCCGATGGGGCCGTTCCAGATGGCCGACCTCGCCGGCGTCGACATCGGCTGGCACCGCGATCCCAACCGGATCGAGAATGTCCGCGACGCGCTCGCCGCCGAGGGGCGCTGGGGGCAGAAGAAGCAGGCGGGCTTCTACGATTACGACGAGAAGCGGAACCCCACCCCGTCCCCGCGGGTCGCCGAGATCATCCAGGAATGGCGCGACAAGACCGGCACGCCGCAGCACGAGGTCACCGACGAGGAGATCGTCGAGCGGACGCTGTACACGATGGTCAATGAAGGCGCGCTGATCCTGGAGGAGGGCAAGGCGCAGCGGGCGAGCGACGTCGATGTGGTGTGGATCTACGGCTATGGCTGGCCGGTCTATCGCGGCGGCCCGATGTTCTGGGCGCAGAGCGAGGGACTGGGGAAGATCGTGGCGGGGCTGGAGAAGCACGGCTTCACCGCGGCGAAGAGCCTGAAGGATGCCGCGGCCAGCGGTGGGCGGTTGAAGTGAGGGCGATCCGAATTCCTCCCCCGCCAGGGGGAGGTGGCAGCGCGTCAGCGCTGACGGAGGGGGCGGGCAGCGACGCACCGTCGAGGGGGCACCGTGTCCGCCCCCTCCGACGCGCTGCGCGCGCCACCTCCCCCTGGCGGGGGAGGAATCAATGACCCCGCCCTCCGCCCTCGCCACTGCCGCGGCCGTCCGTGCCGGTGACACCACCGCCCTCGCCCAGACCGAAGCCGCGATTGCGCGGATCGAGGCGGCGAACGGCGACCTCAACGCGGTGGTGGTGAAAGACTATGACCGCGCCCGCGATGCGGCGCGTGCGCTCGACGCGCGGATCGCCGAGGGGTTCGACGCACCGCTGCTCGGCGTGCCGATGACGATCAAGGAAAGCTTTAACGTCGCTGGCCTTCCGACGACGTTCGGCGTCGAGCAGTTCCGCGATTTCGTCGCCGCGGAGGATGCGGTGGCCGTGCGGCGGCTGAAGGCCGCGGGCGCGATCATCCTCGGCAAGACCAACGTGCCGCCACGGCTTGCCGATATCCAGTCGAACAACCCGATTTACGGCCGCACACGCAATGCGTTCGATCCGGCGCGCGTGGCGGGTGGGTCGTCGGGCGGCTCGGCCGTCGCGCTGGCGAGCGGCATGGTGCCGCTGGAGTTCGGGTCCGACATCGGCGGCTCGATCCGCGTGCCCGCGGCGTTCAACGGCGTGTGGGGGCACAAGCCGACCTATGGCGTGCTGCCGACCGACGGGCATTTCTTTCCCGGCACCGACTTCGCCAAGTCGGTCCTGTCGGTGATCGGGCCGCTGGCGCGCGATCCGGACGATCTGGAGGCGGCGCTGCAGATCGTCGCCGACCACCCCCTCGCGCCCGCCAAGCGCCATGGCGAGCAGTGGCGCGTCCTGCTGCTGGTCGATGCGCCCAAGGCGAAGGTGCAGCGCGCGATCCGGGATGCGATCAACGATCTCGCCGAGCATTTCCGCGCGCAAGGTGCGACGGTCGATACGGCGAGCGACCTGCTGCCCGACCTCGAGCGGCAGAACGCCGCCTATGAACAGATGCTCAACATCGCGATGTCGGTGCGCGGGCCGCAACCGCCGGGGCATGAGCCGCCGACGCTGGCGACCTGGCTGCACCTGCATGACGAACAAGCACGCATGCAGCGCCAGTGGCGCCGCCTGTTCGAGACGTATGACGTCGTGATCGCGCCGACCGTCGGCATGACCGCCTTTCCACATGACGACACGCCCTTGCCCCACCGACGGCTGGACATCGACGGCGAGGATACGCCGTTCCTCCACCAGTTCGCCTTCCCCGGCCTCGCCACGCTGCCGATGCTGCCTGCGACCAGCGTGCCGATCGGCCGCGATGGCGACGGCCTGCCGATCGGCGTGCAGGTGATCGCCGATGTGTATCAAGACCGCACCGCGCTTGCCGCCGCCCGCGCGGCGCATGCGCTTGCCTGGAGCCAATGATGACCGATCTCGATCAATTCAGAGCCGACACTCGCGCCTGGCTGGAGGCGAACTGCCCGCCAGACATGCGCGAGCCGATCCGTGGGGATCAGGACGTCTGCTGGGGTGGGCGCCACTATGATCCCACCGCCAACCCGGCGCAGGCCCAATGGCTGAAGGTGATGGGCGAACGGGGTTGGACCGTCCCCGATTGGCCGAAGGAATATGGCGGTGGCGGGCTGTCGCCCGCGGAAACCAAGGTGCTGCGTGAAGAGATGCGCGCGATCCGGGCGCGCAATCCGCTCAACAGCTTCGGCATCTCGATGCTCGGGCCGGCGCTGCTGAAATACGGCAGCGAAGAGCAGAAGCGCGAACATCTGCCCAAGATTGCGCGCGGCGAAATCCGCTGGTGTCAGGGCTATTCGGAACCGAACGCCGGGTCCGACCTTGCCGGCCTCGCGACCAGCGCCGAGGATGCGGGCGATCATTATATCGTCAACGGGCAAAAGGTGTGGACCAGCTACGCCGACAAGGCCGACTGGATCTTCTGCCTCGTCCGCACCAGCAAGGCGTCCAAGCAGGGTGGCATCAGCTTCGTGCTGTTCGACATGGAGAGCCCGGGCGTCTCGACCAAGCCGATCCTGCTGATCAGCGGCTATTCGCCGTTCTGCGAAACCTTCATGGACAATGTGAAGGTGCCCAAGGCGAACCGCATCCATGAGGAAAACAAGGGCTGGGACGTCGCCAAATATCTGCTCGGCCACGAGCGCGAGATGATCTCCGGCATGGGCCTGGGCGGTCAGGGCGAAAGCCCGCTGGTGGCGGGCGCGATCGCGACGATCGGGCTGGATCATGACGGCCGCCTCGCCGACCCGGTGCTGCGCACGCAGATCGCGCTGTTCGAGGTGCGTGCCAAGGCGTTCGCGGCGATGAGCGAACGCTTCATCGACGAGCTGAAGGCCGGGCGCGCGCATCCCGCCCAGCCAAGCATGATGAAGTACGTCGGCACCGAGCTGAACAAGGATCGCCACGAGCTGATGATGGCCGCCGGCGGGTCGGACGCGCTGGAATGGGAAAGCGAGCGGTCGAACACCGGCGCTGCGCCCCGCGCCTGGCTGCGCACCAAGGCCAATTCGATCGAGGGCGGGACCAGCGAAATCCAGCTCAACATCATCGCCAAGCGCATCCTGGAACTGCCGGGGGCGTGAGCAACATGTCCCTCTCCCACCGGGAGAGGGAGGGAGCCGTACGCAGCACGGCGGAAGGGTGAGGGTCGGAAGGAAGCGTAAAGGCTGCTCCGCCCTCACCCAACCCTCTCCCACAGGGAGAGGGCTTTGGAGACATTCGAATGCCCCTCTACCTCAACGACGAACAGACGATGCTGCGCGATACGGCGAAGGACTTCGTCGCCGAACATGCGCCCGTCAGCCACCTGCGCGCGCTTCGCGATGCGAACGACCCCACCGGCTTTTCGCGCGACCTGTGGAAGCAATTTGCCGAGATGGGCCTGAACGGCGTGCTGGTGCCCGAAGCGCAGGGCGGCCTGGGCCTGGGCCATGTCGAGGCGGGCGTAGTGCTGGAAGAGATCGGGCGCAACCTGTCCCCCTCCCCCTTCCTCGCCACCGCGGTCGCGGCGGTCGAGGCGCTGAAGGGCAGCGCGCAGGCGGACCGCTGGTTCCCCGGCATCGTCTCGGGGGACACGATCGCCGCGCTGGCGATCGACGAAGGCCCCAAGCATCGCGACCGGATCGCGATGACCGCCGAACGCGCCGGCAACGGCTTTCGCCTGAACGGTGCCAAGCAGTTCGTCACGCATGGCCATGTCGCCGACCTGCTGATCGTCGCGGCGCGCACCGCCGGGTCGGTGGAGGATGCGGACGGCGTGACGCTGTTCGCGGTGCCGCGCGATGCTGCGGGTCTCGAGGCGTCGCCGGAGCGGCTGGCCGATTCGAGCCTCGCCGCGCGGATGACCTTCGACGGCGTGACGGTCGATGCCGATGCGGTGATCGGCGAAGTCGATGGCGGGCGCAGCGGGCTCGACCGGCTGCTGCGGGCCGGCCGGACGGGTGCGTCGGCCGAAATGCTCGGCGTCGCCGGCGGCGCGATGGACATGACCGTCGGTTATCTGAAGGAACGCAAGCAGTTCGGCACGCTGATCGGCAGCTTCCAGGCGCTGCAGCATCGCGCTGCGCACCTCTATAGCGAACTGGAGGTCGCACGCGCCGCGGTGCTGAAGGCGCAGCAACTGCTTGACGCCGGATCGGATGAGGCGGACGAGGCGGTGTCGGTCGCCAAGGCGATGACCGGCATGGCGACGACGCTCAGCGTTCAGGAAGGCGTTCAGATGCATGGCGGCATCGGCATGACCGACGAATATGACATCGGCTTCTTCATGAAGCGCGCCCGGGTGCTTGCCGAAATGTTCGGCGACACCGGCTTCCATGCCGACCGGCTGGCGCGCGCGGCAGGCTATTGATGGGGGACCAAGCCGCAATCGAGCATCGCGAGCGCACGCCCGAAGAGCTGGCGGCGATGCTCGTCACGCTGCTCGACGTCGAGACGCTCGATACCGATCTGTATCGCGGCCCCCGCCAACCGGGTGGCCGCGGTCGGGTGTTCGGCGGGCAGGTGATCGCGCAGGCGTTGCAGGCGGCGCAGCGATCGGTCGAGGGCAAGGATGCGCATTCGCTACACGCCTATTTCATGCGGCCGGGCGACGAGAATTTCCCGATCGTGTACCAGGTGACGCGCGACTTCGACGGCAAGAGCTTCGCGACGCGCCGGGTGGTGGCGATGCAGCAGGGCCAGCCGATCCTGACGATGACCGCCTCGTTCCAGGCGCCCGAGGACGGCCTGCACCATCAGGACACGATGCCCGAGGTGCCGGCGCCGGAGACGCTGAAGTCGGAGCGCGAGCTGCGCCTTGCCGTCGCGGATAAGGTGCCGGAGAAGTTCCGGGATTTCTTCACGCGGCGGCAGAATGCGATCGAGATGCGTCCGCTGTACCCGCGCAGCTGGTTCCTGCCGGAGAAGCGTGCGCCGAACAACGCCGCCTGGTTCCGCACCGCCGCGCCGATCGGCGACGATCCGGCGCTGCATCGCGCGGCCCTCGCCTATGCCTCCGACATGGCGTTGATGGCGACGAGCATGATGCCGCACGGCGTCAACTGGCTGATGCCCGAAATGCAGACCGCGAGCCTGGACCATGCCCTGTGGATCCACGAGCCGTTCCGCGCGGACGACTGGCTGCTCTACGTCACCGACAGCCCCTGGGCAGGCCATGCGCGCGGCATGAACCGGGGCAGCATCTTCACGCAGGACGGTCGGCTGGTGGCGAGCGTCGCGCAGGAAGGGCTGATCCGGAAGCGGGCTCCGCGCGGCTGATCGGCGTCAGCGTGACGACGGGCGGCGGCGCGTATGCCGGCTTTTCGCCTGGCTTGCGGATGACGTAGCGTACGCGTTCGATGCAGCCGACATAGCCCGGGCCGGGCCTGAACGTCGCGCTGCGCAGCATGTTTTCGGCGGCCGCGCCGAAATCGGCGGTCGGTTCGGCGGCCTGCGCATGGACATTGCCGATCGCGCCCCAGGGCGCGACGTCGAAGGTCACCATCGCCCAGCCTTCGATGCTGCGCGCATTGTAGTTGGTCGGATAAACGAGCTGCGGTCGCCGGTCCCACATATGTTCGCGCGGACAGGTTGTCGCGGCGGGACGCCAGGCATCTTCTTCGGGCGCAGGCGGTGCGGGCAGCAGGGTCGGCGCCTTGAAATAGCCGAAGGTGCAGGCCTTGTGGGCGCCCTTCTCGAAGCGCGAGCGCGCCACCGCCTCACGCCCCGCCCGGTCGAGCGGCGCCGTGCCGCTGCTGTCGAGCGTGCGGATCGCCTTGGGCTTGCCATCGCCCCACACATCGAAGCCGATCAGCGTCCAGCTGACATAGCCCGGCTGATCGGGCAACGCCTTGAAATCCGGAAAGGCACGCAGCAGCGCCTGCGGGGCAGGATCGCCGCAATCGCCGCCGGCATGGATGCGATCCCAGATGCTGCGCGGCGGCGTGGTCCGCGGCGTCATGAAGGTCGCGATGACATCGTGTAGCGGCGCGCCAGCGACCGAGCTGACATCGGGTGTGAAGGTGACGACGCACCCCTTTCGCGCAGCACCCGCGGCGAAGCGGGTCGCGGCAAGCGCCGGGGCGATATCGTCGCCGTCCTGCAAATAGCCACTGCCGCGGCGCACAATGGTCAGCGGCCGACCGCTGGCATCGATCCGGAAGTCGAACGTCGCGGAGGCGCGACCGTTGCCGTTCCAATAGAGGACCGTGCGGCGCGGTTCGGCGGCCATCACCGGCGGCTGGCTGCCCCCGTCGCGGCACAGCACCGGGCTCATCGTCCAGTGGAGCAGCCATTGCCCCGACTCCGGCGCGCGCGGGACGGAGGGCACCGAAATGATCGGCAGGGGAGCAGCCTGCGGGGCGGCGAGAGCGGCGGCGAGGATCAGCAGCATGGCCGCATCCTGCGCGCGCCGCGTGACGGCATCAAGTCACACCGCGGTCTTGCCATATTCCTGCCGCGTGACCGGGTGGCTCGACGACAGACCCCCGTCGACCGCCAGCGCCTGCCCGTTGACGTAGCTGGCATCGTCGGAGGCAAGGAACAGGGCGACCTTGGCCAGCTCTTCCGGCTGCGCACCGCGCCGCAGCGGATTGAGGCGGCCGACGCGGTCCATCTTGCCCGCCTCTCGCGCATAGTCGAACGTCGACTTGGTCATGCCGGTTTCGGTGAGGCCGGGGCAGATCGCGTTGACGCGGACGTTGCTGCCCGACAGCTGCTGCGCGGCGACCGCGGCGAGGTTGATGACGCCGGCCTTCGACGCCGAATAGGCGGGCGAGCCCGCGCCCGAACGGATGCCGGCGACGCTGGCGGTGAGCACGATCGCGCCGCCTCCCCGCTCGGCAATGCGCGGCGCGGCGTGCTTGATCGCGAGGAACGGGCCGATCAGGTTCACGCGCAGCACATCGGTAATCAGCGCGACGTCGGTGTCGAAGATATTGGCCATACCGCCCGAAATGCCGGCGTTGGCGAACATGATGTCGAGGCCGCCAAAGCGTTCGCAAGCGAGGTCGATCGCGCGGACGACATCGGCTTCGCTGCCGGCATCGATGCGCAGCGCCTCCGCCGTGCCGCCGGCCTGCCGGATCGCGTCTGCCGTGGCGTCGGCCCCGTCGGTGAGGTCGGCAACGAGCACGCGCCCACCCTCTGCGGCGAAGGCCATGGCAGCGGCACGGCCGATGCCGCTGCCGGCACCCGTCACGATGATCGATTTGTCGGTGAAGCGGGCCATCAGATCGTCACCCCGCCATCGACGACCATCGCCTGGCCGGTCATGTAGCGGCTGGCGTCGGACGCGAGGTAAACGACCGCGCCGGCGATATCGATGGGATCGCCCAGGCGCCTGAGCGGCGTGTGGCGGCTGGAGCGCGTCTCCGCCTCCGGCGTGTCCCATAGCGCGCGGGCGAAGTCGGTCTTGATCAGGCCGGGCGCGATGCAGTTCACGCGGACATTGTCGGGGCCGTACTCGACCGCGTAGTTGCGGGCGAGCTGGAAGTCCGCGGCCTTGGACACGTTATACGCGCCGATGACGTCCGACCCCTTCAGGCCACCGATCGACGAGACGATGACGATCGAACCCTCGCGCCGTTCGCGCATTTCGGGCGCGACCATCTGGATCAGCCAGTGGTTCGACAGGATGTTGTTGTCGAGGATCTTCCGGAACTGGTCGTCGGCGATGCCGGCAAGCGGGCCGTAATAGGGGTTGGACGCGGCGTTGCAGACCAGCACGTCGATCTGGCCCCATGCCGCGCGGGTCCGATCCACCAGCGCCTGCAAGGCGGCCTTGTCGGAGATGCTGGCGGCGATGGCGATCGCCCGGCCCTCCCCGAACGCGGCGTTGATCTCGGCAGCGACCGCGTCGCAGGCGTCCTGCTTGCGGCTGGAGATGACGACGCGGGCACCGGCGCGGGCGAGCTCGATCGCGCTCGCCTTGCCGATGCCGCGGCTGGAGCCGGTGACGATGGCGACTTTGCCGGTAAGGTCGAACAGCGACATGGAGGCCCTTTCAAAAGTCACTAAAAGTCACACGAAACCATCTTTTTCGCTTCGCGCTTCATGCGAGCTATACCACCCAAGCCATTGATTATGCGCCAGCCTCTTGTGCGAAGTACCAGCTGGCCGCGGCGAGGCGGTGGACCTGCGCCGCCGACCGTTCGGCCTGCGCGCTGGACGCGGTGCCATCGACGATCCGCTTCTTGATGCCCTGAACGATGCCGGTCAGGCGGAACAGATTGTAGGCGAAATACCAGTTGAGGTCGGGCACGCCGTCGCGCCCCGTGCGCGCGCAATAGCGGTCCACCATCTGCTCGATCGTCGGGATGCCGGTGTCGGGGCCGGTCTGCCCCTTCACGCCCGATCGGCCTTCCGGCTCCGTTACCCAGCTCATCAGGAAATAGCTGAAATCGGCGAGGGGATCGCCGAGCGTCGACAGCTCCCAGTCGAGCACCGCGATGACGCGCGGCTCAGTCGCGTGGAAGATCATGTTGTCGATGCGATAGTCGCCGTGGACGATCGACGTGCGCGTCTGGTCCGGCACGGTGCGTGGCAGGAAGTCGATGAGCTTCTCCACCTCCGGCATGTGTTCGGTTTCGCTGGCGCGATATTGCTTGGTCCAGCGTTCGACCTGGCGGGCGAAGTAATTGCCGGGCTTGCCGTAATCGCCAAGGCCCGCGGCGACGTGATCGGTGTTGTGGAGGTCGGCGAGCGTGTCGACCATCGCATTGTAGATGCCGGTGCGCTGGTCGGGCGTATAGTCCGGCAACGTGCCGTCCCACAGGTTGCGCCCGTCGGCGAGGCCCATGACATAAAACATCGCGCCGATGACGCCGTCGTCGGTACACAGGCCATAGGGCTTCGCGACCGGAAAGCCGGTCGGGTACAGGCCGGCAATCAAGCGATATTCGCGATCGACCGCATGGGCGGAGGGGAGCAACGGCCCGAACGGCTTGCGGCGCAGGACATAGGCGCCCGACGGACTGTCGATGCGATAGGTCGGGTTGGACTGGCCGCCCGCGAATTTGGCGTAGGTGAGCGGGCCGGTGAAGCCGGCGACGTTCGCCTCCATCCAGCGGGTGAGGTTCGCCTCGTCGAGCCGGTCCTTGTCAGCGACGGCGATGGTGCCGGGGGGTGTGGTCATGCGACTGCCTTTTGGAATGCGCGATGGACTGCCCCGCCTCCTCCGTCACCCCGGACTCGTTCCGGGGTCCACTCCGCGGCGAGGGGGGCGGTTCGAGCCTCGTGCCGTGCCCGTGCGGCCCGGTGGCCCCCGGACCAAGTCCGGGGTGACGAGGTACTGTGGGCACTCCTCATGCGAAGGTAATCACGCTGCGGGTGGCGTCACCCTTGCGGAGTTCGTCGAACGCGTCGTTGATCCGATCCAGCGGCATGCGTTCGGCGATGATCGTGTCGAGGTCCAGGCTCCCGCGCATGTAGAAATCCACCAGGCGCGGGATATCGACGGGGAAGCGGTTGCTGCCCATCAGGCCACCCTGCAATTTCTTGCCCGAGAGAAGGTCGATCGCGGACAGGCCAACCTTCTCCGACGGCGGCAGCATGCCGAGGATGGTCGCGGTGCCGCCGCGGCGCAGGACCTTTACTGCGGTGGCGGCGCTCTGCGGACGGCCGACCGCCTCGATCGCATGATGGACGCCGCCACGCGTGATCTCGACCACCTCGTCCGCCGCCGTGTCCGACAACGCGTCGATACTGTGCGTCGCACCGAGCTTCTCGGCGAGCGCACGCTTTTCCGGCACGGGATCGAGCGCGATGATCTTGCCCGCGCCCGCGATCTTGGCGGCGTTCACCGCGGCGAGGCCGATACCGCCGCAGCCGACGACGCACACCGTTTCGCCGGGCGTGACGTCGGTCGTGTTGAACACCGCCCCGGCGCCCGTCGTCACCGCGCAGCCGATCAGCGCGGCGCGGTCCATCGGCATCTCCGGGTCGATCGCGACGCAGGCATGCTCGTGGACGAGCATCATCTCGGCATAAGCCGACAGGTTGAGCATCTGGGCAACCGGCTGGCCGTCGAGCGTCAGCCGCGGCGCCGCGCCTTTGGGTCGGCGGACGCCCGCGTCGACGCACAGGAACATGCGACCCGTGACGCAGAATTCGCAATGGCCGCAGAAGGCGCTGAGGCAGGTGACGACATGATCGCCGACCTTCACGGTACGCACTTCGCTGCCCACCGCCTCCACCACGCCCGCGGCCTCATGCCCCGGGATGGTGGGGAGGGCGTGCGGATAGATGCCATCGACGAAGTGCAAGTCGGATCGGCAGACGCCCACTGCGACGGTGCGGATCAGGACTTCGTGCGGGGCCGGATCGGCGACGGCGACGTCCTCGATACGGAGCGGGGTCTTGGGTTCGAAGAGGACGGCGGCTTTCATGGGAATGGCCTTTCCTGTTTCGTCTTCGTCATCCCGGCGGACGCCGGGATCCATGGTTTCGGCGTCGCTGGTGGAGCACGCCCTCGTCAGGTCATCGCGTCCATGGATCCCGGCTTTCGCCGGGATGACGATAAAGGGCAGATCAGCGCGCCGGGCGTTCCGCGGCATAGTCGCCATATTTGCCGAATTCGGCGCGGGCGATGGCGCGGTTGTGGACCTCGTCCGGCCCGTCGGCGAAGCGGAGCGTACGCAGCGCCGCCCAGGCATGCGCGAGGTGGAAGTCCTGGCTGACGCCGCCGCCGCCATGCGCCTGGATCGCGTCGTCGAGGATCTGCAGCGCCATCGTCGGCGCGGCGACCTTGATCATCGCGATCTCGAGCTGCGCGGCCTTGTTGCCCGCTTTGTCCATCATGTCCGCGGCCTTCAGGCACAGGAGGCGCGTCATTTCGATGTCGATGCGCGCCTTGGCAATCCGCTGTTCCCACACCGAATGATCGGCGATGCGCTTGCCGAAGGCGACGCGGCTGAGCAGGCGCTTGGCCATCGCCTCGATCCCCGTTTCGGCGACGCCGATGGTGCGCATGCAATGGTGGATACGGCCCGGCCCCAGGCGCCCCTGCGCGATCTCGAAGCCGCGGCCTTCGCCGAGCAGCACGTTCTCGACCGGCACGCGCACGTCCTTCATCACCACCTCGCCATGGCCGTGCGGCGCATGGTCGTAGCCGTAGACGGTCAGCATGCGCTCGATCGTGACGCCGGGCGCGTCCATCGGCATCAGGATCATGCTCTGCTGCTGGTGGCGCTTGGCCGAGGTGTCGGTCTTGCCCATCACGATCGCGACCTTGCAGCGCGGATCGCCGACGCCCGACGACCACCATTTGCGGCCGTTGATGACGTAGTGATCGCCGTCGCGGACCATCGAGGTTTCGATGTTGGTCGCATCGGACGAGGCGACGGCGGGCTCGGTCATCAGGAAGGCGGAGCGGATGTCGCCGTTCATCAGCGGCCGCAGCCATTGCTCCTTCTGCTCGCGCGTGCCGTAGCGGTGGAAGACCTCCATGTTGCCGGTGTCGGGCGCGGAGCAGTTGAACACCTCCGACGCCCAGCCGATCTTGCCCATTTCCTCGGCGCACAGGGCGTATTCGAGGTTGGTGAGCTGCGTACCTTCGAACGCGAACGTGTCGTCGACATGGGTCTGGCCCGAGTTGGGCGGCATGAAGAAATTCCACAAGCCCGCGGCCTTCGCCTTCGCCTTGCATTCTTCGATGACGGGGATCACCTTCCAGCGCTCGCCTTCATGTTCCTGCGCGTCATGTTCGGCCTGGCGGGGGCGGATTTCCGAATCGATGAACTGGCGGACGCGGTCGCGGAAATAGGTTTCCCGCTCGCTCAGGGTGAAGTCCATGGGGCGTCTCTCCAACGTATGTTTGGCAGAGGTCTAGGCCGTACCGTACATTCGGTAAAGTCCCATCCGCCCGCTTCCGATGGCTTTTTCACGCCTGACGCCGGACACCCCAAGAAAACACTGTTTCTTCGAAAGCGGCATTGATAGACTGGCCGGATGGAACAAACGGGGGCGGATGCCGGCGAGACCGTCGGGGCGGAGGAACAGGGCACCAAGCGCTTCCGGGCGAAGCGCGATGCGATCCTGTCCGCCGCAGCGGAGGCGATCAACGAACAGAGCGCGAAGGGCATGACCTTCGCCGACGTGGCGCGCCGCGTAGGGCTGAACACGACTAGCGTCACCTATTATTTCAAGCGCAAGGAAGACCTGGCGGCGGCGGCGTTCGAGCATACGCTCGACCAGCTGCTCGCCATGCTGGACGATGCACTCGCCCAACCGACGCCGCAGGCACGCGTGCGCCGCTATCTCGGCCTTATCATGGACCGGCTGGCGCGCGTGCAGCGCGGCGAGGATCGCGCGATGGCGGTCCTGTCCGACCTGCGCGCCAGCGAAGAGCCCAACCGTACCCGATTGCTGAATCGCTGGCGCGAGGTGTTCCGGCGGACGCGCTCCTTATGGGGCCCCGCCGCCAGCCGCGCGGAGACAGACCTGTTCGGTGCGCGGGCGCACGTGCTGCTGGAAAACACCTTCTGGCTGCCGATCTGGGTGTTGCGCTACGAACCGGATCAATACGATCGGATCGAAGCGCGGCTGATGGACGTGTTCGAACATGGCATCGCCGCGCCGCACGCGCGTTGGGCGCCGCAGCCGATCGATCTGAGCCATGAAGAAACCGAACCGGGGCGCGCGGCCTTCCTGCTGGCGGCGACACAGCTGATCAACGAACTGGGCTACCGCGGCGCATCGGTGCAGCGGATCGCGGCGGAGCTGAACGTCACCAAGGGCAGCTTCTACCATCACCTCGATGCCAAGGACGATCTGGTCATCGCCTGCTATCGGCGCAGCTTCGACACGATCAGCGATGCGCAGCGACTGGCGGATGAAACCGGCGGCAGCCACTGGCAACGGCTGTCCAGCACGATCGCGACGCTGCTGGACGTGCAGTTCGCCGAGCGCGCACCGCTGCTGCGGACGACGGCGCTGTCGGGCCTGCCGGCGATCGTACGGACCGCGATGGTCGACCGCTCCAACCGGATCGCGCGGCGCTTCGCCGGCACGATGATGGACGGGATCGCCGAAGGATCGATCCGCCCGGTCGATGCGCTGGTGGCGGCGCAAGCGCTGATGGCCCTGCAGAATGCGGCATTCGATATGCGGAAATGGGCCGGAACGATGCCGCGCGAGCGCGCGGTGGCGATGTATGCCTCGACCTTGTTCTTTGGCCTGTTCGACGATCGGGCGCTTCACGACGCGTGAGCGTTAGCCCCGCAGCGGCCTACGCGACGGAAGCACGGACGCGCCTAATATCAGGGCGCCAATATCGGGCGGGGCGGCGCATCGGCCGCCCCGTATCCGTCAATAGCCGGCGAGCTGCGCGAAGCGTTCGCGGTGGAAGGCGGCATTGCCCCACATCGCCTCCAGCACCGCTGCGCGCTTCATGTAGAAGCCGGCGTCATGTTCGTCGGTCATGCCGATGCCGCCGTGCAGCTGGATCATTTCGCGGCTGACGAGGCGCAATGTGTCGCCCGCCACCGCCTTGGAGAGGCTGACGCTCTGCGAGACGTCGCTGCGGCGGGCATCGATCGCCTCCAGCGCCCCCTCCACCACCGATCGCATGAGTTCGAGCTCGGTCAGCATCTTGGCCATGCGGTGCTGAAGCGCCTGGAAGGTGCTGAGCTGCTGGCCGAACTGGACGCGCGTCTTGAGATAATCGTTGGTGGTGGCGAACGCCTGTTCGGCGAGGCCGAGCATTTCGGCGGTGACCAGCGCGGTGGCATGGTCGACGATTTTGGCCGTGAGGTCCGTGCCGCCGAGCCGGGTCGCCGGAGCCTTGTCGAAACGGACTTCGGCATGGCTGCGGGCATCGGCCATGCGGCGGGTGGAGCGGGTGACGCCCTCGTCGCCCGCCACGAGGTACAGGCCGTCGGCAGCGGCGACGACGAAGGCCGCGGCGCTGTCTCCCTCCGCGACGAACGCCTTGGTGCCGGTGAGACGGCCATCCTCGACGCGGGTGTCGATGGCGCCGCCGTGGAGCGAGCCTTCATCGATGGCAAGCGTCGCCACCGCCTCGCCACTCGCGATGCGCGGCAGCCATTCGGATTTGGCGGCATCGCTGTCGCCGAGCACGATCGCCGTTGCCGCCGGGCCCGTGGAGCCAAGCGGGTGCGCGACGAGCGTGCGGCCGAGCTGTTCGATCACCATGCCGAGCGACAGATAGCCGAGTTCGGAGCCGCCATGCGCTTCGGGCACGACGATGCCGCCCCAGCCCATCTGGCCCATGTCGCCCCAGGCGTTGACGTCGAACCCTTCCGCGGGCGCGGCATTGCGCAGGCGGCGGAAGGCGGTGACCGGGGATTCGTTGTCGCCCCATTCGCGCGCCATGTCGCGCAGCATCGTCTGTTCTTCGGTGAGGACGGCCATGCCGTGAGCTCCTGAGTTTGGGTGCGCGGGTGTTGGTGGCGGTTATTGGTGCCAGTTACTGGTGGTCCAGCATCCCGAGGATGCGCTTGGCGACGATGTTGTTCTGGATTTCGGAGCTGCCGCCATAGATCGACACCGCCTTGCCCCACAGCCAGGTGCGGGTCTGCGCCAATTCCTCGTCGGTGAACCCCTCGCCTTCCCAGCCGAGACCATTCATCCCCATGATCTCGATCGCGAGTTCGGCGCGGTCCTGCGTGATACGCGCGCCAACGTTCTTCATGATCGAGGTCGCGGCAGACGGCCCCTGGTTCGACTTCGCCTCGGCCGCGGCGCGGCGCAGCGTCAGGACGAAGGCGCGCACGTCCATTTCGTGGCGGATGATGCGGGTGCGCAGGTCGGGATCGGCGATGCGGCCCTGTTCGTCGGTGCCGCGATAGGCCTTGGCGATCTCGCTGAGCGGCTTGCCGGCGAGCAGACGCCCGGCCGAGCCGCCACCACCCGACAGGCTGGAGCGTTCGTGCTGGAGCAGGCGCTTGCCGATCGTCCAGCCTTCGCCCTCGCGCCCGACGAGGTTTTCCTTCGGCACCTTCACGTCGGTGAAGAAGGTTTCGCAGAAGGGCGACGAGCCGGAGGTCAGGCGGATCGGCTTTACCTCGACGCCGGGGGCATCCATGTCGATCAGGAGGAAACTGATGCCTTCATGCTTCTTCGTCTTGTCGGTGCGGACGAGCGCGAAGCATTTGTCGGCCCATTGGCCGCCGGAGGTCCAGGTCTTCTGCCCGTTGACGACATAATGGTCGCCCTTGTCCTCGGCGAAGGTCTGCAAGGACGCCAGATCGGAGCCGGCGCCGGGTTCGGAATAGCCCTGACACCAGCGCACCTCGCCGCGCGCGATGGCGGGGATATGCTCCTGCTTCTGCGCTTCGGTGCCATATTCGAGCAGCGTCGGGCCGAACATCATCACGCCCATGCCGCCGATCGGATTCCACGCGCCAATCCGCGCCATTTCCTCTTGCAGCACGCGCGCCTCGGCCCGGCTGAGGCCACCGCCGCCATATTGCGCGGGCCAGGTGGGGACGCCCCACCCCTTCTCGCCCATCGCCTTCGTCCAGGCGGCTTCGTCGGGCGTGGGATCGTGCGGGCCTTCGACGGCGGACATGCCGCCATCCTTATGCGCCAGGGCCTTGGGAAAATGCGCAGCCAGCCAATCGCGTGCCTCCGTGCGGAAGGCGTCGAGCGGATCGGTGGGGGCGTCGGCGGTGAGGGCAGTCGCCATCATGTCTCTCCTGATCCCGAATCTGAAGATCGGGTATGCTGCGGATAGCCATGCCATGAATGATCGGGCGTGCAAAGCCCCGCATTGGCTTGGCGCGCGGCTTGCGGCACAAGAGCGCCGACAAATGTGGGGAGTGGGGCATGCGGTTCGAGCATAAGGCGGTGCCGATCGCGCTGGCGGCGGTCCTGATCGACACGATCGGCTTCGGCATCGTCGCGCCCGTCTTCCCCGCGCTGCTGCGCAGCCTGGGCGAGACGGACATCGAACAGGCGACGCGGATCGCCGGGTGGATGCTCGTCGTCTATGCCGGCGCGCAATTCTTTGCGGGACCAGTGCTCGGCAATCTGTCCGATCGGTTCGGACGACGGCCGGTGCTGATCGCGTCGATGGTGAGTTTCGGGCTGGATTATGCGGTGATGGCGGTCGCGCCGAGCGTCGGCTGGCTGTTCGCCGGACGCGCGATCGCCGGGATCGCAGGCGCGGTCTATGGCCCTGCCGGATCGGTGATCGCCGACGTGACGCCGCCCGAAAAACGCGGAGGGACCTTTGCGCTGATCGGCGCGGCGTTCGGCCTGGGCTTCATCATCGGCCCGGCGCTGGGCGGGCTGTTTTCGCTATGGGGGCCAAGGGCGCCGTTCGTCGCGGCAGCGCTGCTGGCGCTGGTCAATGCGGTCGTGATGTTGGTGGCGATGCCGGAGACGCTGGCGCCTGAGAACCGGCGGCCGTTCCGCCTGCGCGACGCGCATGTCATCGGCGCGTTCCGGCCGCTGTTCCACGCCGGCAATGCCGCGCCGCTGCTGATCGCGATGTTCCTGTGGCAATTGGCGCACATGGTCTATCCGGCGACCTGGAGCTTCTGGGCCACCGCGCAGCTTGGCTGGGATGCCAAGGCGATCGGCTGGAGCCTCGCCTTCGTCGGCGTGGTGGCGACAATCGTGCAAGGCGGACTGACCGGGCCGGCCATCGCGCGGCTGGGGGAGCGGCGGGCACTGCTGATCGGACTGACCGCCGCCGGCCTGTCGTTCCTGGCGTTCGGCGGCGTGACCCAGGGGTGGCAGGTCTATGTGCTGTTCGCCGTCAGCGCCTTCGATGGATTCGCCATGCCGGCGATGCAGGCCATGGTGTCGCGCATGGTCGACGCATCGCGGCAGGGGCAATTGCAGGGCGGACTGGGCGCGATGGGCAGCGTGTCGGCGATCGTCGCGCCGCTGCTGCTGACGCAGGTGCTCGCCTGGGGCCTGGCACACGGGTTTCCCGGCGCATCCTTCGTCATCGCCGGCGTGCTGGCGCTGGCGGCGGGCGCCATCGTGATGACGCGGGTGCGGGCAGCCGGGTGATGATGCCGGACGATTTCGAACATTGCGTATGGCGTCGGCACGGACCTTGCCCTAGCCTTCGCCGATGAGCCCGACCACCGACCCCGCCCTCGTCCCCCTGCGCGACATCATCGCCGGTTTGCAGCCGGACGCGGGCGGCTGGACGGGCGTCGTGCCGGACAGCTGGTTGCAGGGGCGCACGGCGTATGGCGGCCTGTCGTCGGCGCTCGCCTTGCATGCCGCCATGGCGTCGGACAGCGATCTGCCCCCGCTGCGCTCGGCGTTGGTTGCGTTTATCGGCCCGCTGAGTGGCGCCATCACGATCCGTGCCGAGCGGCTGCGGCGCGGACGCAATGCCGCCTTCGTCCAAGCGGACGTGACGAGCGAGGCGGGCCTGGGCTTGCGTGCAACCTTCGTCTTCATGGGGCCGGTGCCGTCGCGGCTCGATCAGCGCGCGCCGGCCGGCCCGGCGGTATCGCCGCCCGGACCCGACGACCGAATCCTGCGCGGCCATCCCGCCGTGCCCTTCACCGGCAATTTTGAGCTGGTCGATGCGCCCGACGCCGGCCCTGCGGAGTGGCTGCGCTGGGTCCGGCTGAAGGACCGCGAGGGACTGCACCCGATGGTCGAGCTGATGGCGGTCGCCGATTGCCTGCCGCCCGCCGCGATGAAGCTGCTCGGCGGGCCGGCGCCGGTCAGTTCGATGACATGGCAGCTGAACCTGCTCGCCGATACGCCGGTGACGCAGGATGGCTGGTGGCTGCTACAGGCGGTCGCAGGCCATGCGCGCGACGGCAGTTCCAGCCAGCGGATGGGGATCTGGTCCGCCGACGGCACGGCGATCGCGGATCAGATGCAGAGCGTGGCGGTCTTTGCCTGATCGCCCTCTGCGCCGATGAAGCAATCCTGCCCTGCACCCGGTAGGTTTCCACTATTACTACTCAACCTGCCGCATCCCAGCGTTCAACACAGGTGACGCCCCTTGTCTTAAGCACCGATTATCTGACGAAAAGGTGAACTATTGTTCACGGGACAGGGCTTGGCGGCTCACCTATATTGCAGCTCTTCGATGTGGAGAATGCACGATGCGTAAGCTTGCCTTTATCGCCATTCCGCTGATGATGGCCTCTGCCCAGCCCGCTCTGGCCAAGGGGTGTCTGCGCGGTGCCGCCGCCGGCGCGGCGGCCGGTCATTTCGTCGGCAAGGGTCACGCCATGCTCGGCGCCGCGGCGGGTTGTGCCGCGATGCACCACCATTATGCCAAGCAGGCACGCGCGCAAAAGGCGCAGGCCAAGGCGGCGGCGCAGCGCTGAGCCGCTGCGACAGTTTGCGACACAAATCCGCGCGGCCGACATGACCGCGCGACAGAGCTGATCGACAAGGCGCATCGTCGGGCGGGGGTTGGCCCCGCCCCCTGGAGACCAGGACGATGCGTACAGCTCTGATTTCGATGATGGCGACGGGCGGCCTGCTCGCAACGGCTGCGACCGCGCAGACCGCGCCACAGGCCCCCGCTCCTGCCCCCAATGCCGCCGCACGTCCGCACGGCGGCATGATGCGGGCCGATGCCAATGGCGACGGCACCGTCACGCGCGCGGAAGTGATCGCGCAGGCGCAGGCGCGCTTCGACGCGATGGACACCAATCATGACGGCACCGTCACGCCCGACGAACGCGCCGCGGCGCGCGCTGCGATGTGGGCCAAGCGCGGTGGCGGCACCGGTGACGCTCCGGCCATGAACCGCGGAGGCAACGGTGGTGGTCGCACCCTGACCCGCGCCGACGCCACGGCCCGCGCGGGTGCGCGCTTCGACCGGATGGACACGAACCACGACGGCAAGCTCGATGCGACCGAGATGACGGCGGCTCGCTCTGCGATGCATCACGGTCGCCGTGGCGGCGCTGCGCCCGACGCCAGCCAGCCCGCCGGCACGCCCGACGCGCAATAAGCGTATTCTGACGGCAAGCGCCGGGCGGTCCCGATCGGACCGCCCGGCTTTGCAGGAGACGATTCGCGTGGCAGAGCCGGATCTTATGGGAGACATGCAGCATCTGCTGCTCGTCGATGACGAGCGTTCGATCCGCGAGCCGCTGGCGCAATATCTTACCAAGCAGGGCTTTCGCGTGACCCAGGCCGCCGATGCGGAAAGTGCGCGGATGCGGCTGGCGGCCTATGCGATCGATCTCGTCATCCTCGACGTTATGATGCCGGGCGAGGACGGCCTGTCGCTGTGCCGGCATATCGCCGCGACCAGCGACACGCCCGTCATCCTGCTGACCGCCAAGGCCGAGGAGACCGACCGGATCGTCGGGCTTGAAATGGGCGCGGACGATTATGTCACCAAGCCCTTCTCGCCCCGCGAACTCGCGACTCGCGTGAAGGTGGTGCTGCGCCGGCTGACCGCGGGCGGCGCGCGGCAGCATGCGCCCGAAAGCGGCTCCTATGCCTTCGCCGGCTGGGTGCTGAAGACAGGCGAGCGCTCGCTCGTTGATCGCGAAGGCGTCAGCGTGCCGCTGTCGACCGGGGAGTATAATCTGCTGTTGGCGCTGGTGACGCGGCCCCGGCAGGTGCTGACGCGCGACCAGCTGCTCGACCTGACGCAGGGCCGTGAGGCCGCGGCGTTCGATCGCGCCATCGACAATCAGGTCAGCCGCCTGCGCCGAAAGATCGAGGCGGACGCCAAGACTCCCGATATCATCAAGACCGTCTGGGGCGGCGGCTATACGCTGGCCGCGGAAGTGACGCGGCTGTGACGCAGCCCGCTGCGGCGGCGGCGCCGCGCGCCAGACGGCGGCTGTGGCCGCGCAGTCTTGCCGGGCAGATGGCCGTGCTGATCGCGCTGGCGCTGTTCGTGGCACAGGCGGTGAATTTCGGGCTGGCGCTGCGCGATCGCGCGCAATTCCGGTTGGCGCAGGCGGCACGGCCGGTCGCGATCCGCATTGCCGATGCGGTCGAACGCGAGGCGCAAGGCCTGCGGCCGATCCTGCGCGACCGGGGGCGCGTGCGCCGCGCCGATGCCGACGCGATCCCGGCCGACCTGCCGCGCCTGCCCGCCTTTGCCGACGAGTTGCGCGACCAGCTGCGCGAACAGGGGATGGAGGTCGGGCGGATCGATACCGGCGTGCGTCCCTGGGCCGGAATCGACGATGCATGGCAGGCGCGCAATCCGATGCGGCCGGGCCGCTATCGCCGGCACGTCGAGCGGCCGGAGGCCGCGCTGCTGGTCGCGATCGAGCAGCCGGGGCACGGCTGGCTGGCGCTGACGGTCGCCTGGGGTGACAATGGCGGCATCCGGCTATTCTGGCGCCTATTCGCGCAGACGCTGATCCTGTACGCGATCGTCCTGCTTCCGGTGCTGTGGATCGCGCGGCGGATCTCGCGGCCGTTACGCGCGCTGACCGCGGCGGCCGAGCGATTCGGGCGCAGTGGTGAAGGCGTGGTGCCGGTGCCCGTGCGCGGGCCGGCCGACATCACCGGCCTGGTCCAGTCGTTCAACCAGTTGCAGACGCGCGTCACCGCGATGCTCGACGAAAAGGACCGAATGCTGGGCGCGATCGGCCACGATCTGCGCACCCCCCTCGCCGCGCTGCGCGTCCGGGTCGAATCGGTCGAGGACGACACCGATCGCGCCCGGATGAGCGACACGATCGCCGAAATGAACCGGACGCTCGACGATATCCTGTCGCTGGCACGCATGGGCCGGCCCAGCGAACCCGTCACCGAGGTCGATCTTGCCGCGCTGGTTGATGCGGTGGTCGAGGATTTCCGCGATCTGGGGCAGGACGTATCGTTCGACGAGGCCGAGCGGCTGCGCATGCGGCTGCGCCCCTCGCTGATCCGCCGCGCGATCCGCAACCTCATCGAGAACGCCGTGAAATATGGTGGCGGTGCCGAGGTGAGGCTGATCGCCGAGCCGCAGCGCGTCGCGATCGAGGTGGGCGACCGCGGGCCGGGCATCCCCGAGGCGCGGCTGGGCGACGTCTTCGCGCCCTTCACCCGCCTCGAAAGCTCGCGCAACCGCGATACCGGCGGCATCGGGCTGGGCCTCGCGCTGGCCCAGTCGATCGTGCGCGAAGCCGGCGGCGAGATACGGCTGGCGAACCGCGCGGGCGGCGGCCTGTGCGCGACGATCGAGCTGCCGCGCTGATCCGCCGTCAGACCTGCGGCACGGCGGTCGCCCAATTCCCCATGTCGGAATACAGATAATCGCTTTCGAATTCGGCGACGGCGGCAAGGCCGGTCAGGTCGAGGATTTCGACGTGACCGTTGCGGAAGACCAGCAGGTTGCGCTCGCGAAGATCACGCAGCACGCGATTGACGTGAACGCCGGTCAGGCCGCACGCCTCCGCCAGATCGGGCTGGGTCAACGGCAGCTCGAACCGTCCGGCCTGTGCCAGCCCCACCATGGTCAAGCGGGCGTTCAATTCGCAGAAAAAGTGCGCCAGCCGCCCGTCGGCCCCCAGTCGCCCGAGCCGGAAAATCCATTCCCGGTGCATCGCCGCATCGAGCAGCGTCGAGAACCATAGCACCCGCGTGAGGTGCGGATGCCGGTCGGTAATCGCCGTCAGCGTCTGGTGATCGTACAGCGCCACCTTTACCGGCCCCAGCGTGCCAATATCGTGATCGAGCCGCCCGGTCGGGAAGCCGTGCAGATCGACGAAGTCACCGGGCACGTGAACCGACACCAGCTGCCGATACCCTTCGCGATCGTCCATGTAGCGGGTGATATAGCCGTCGACGAGCAACATGCTTTGTTCGAGCCGCTCGCCCCGGCGCACCAGATGCTGGCGCGCGGGGAAGTCCTTCACGGTCTGGACGGCATCTTCCAGGATGCGCTGCTCCTCGATCGAAAGGCGCTCGCGCCCCCGCCCCATGAGGAAGCGGCCGGTGAGGGGAAAGCGCCCGAGCGCGTCAGATCGGGGCAAGGCGCGAACAGCATCATCGATCATGACCCTGTCAAACACGGATCGGGGGCGTAACGTTCCCAGATTGACCGCAGCTGTTTTCGGAACACTTGCCCCCTCCCCCCGTTTCGATGCGAAGGCGGAACAGTTGATCCGCGATGCCCGTATGCCGCATGGGGTGCGTGACATATAAAACAGGGGGATAGGTCCAAATGCTCGAACCGGATCGCAATGTCTGGCGGATCGAGCGGGCGAACCGCCTGTCGGTGATCGTCGACGCTGACCGCTATTTCGGCGTCGCCCGCGAAGCCTTCGCCGCGGCGAAGAAGCGCATCATGCTGGTCGGCTGGGATTTCGACGCGCGTATCCCGCTGGTCGGCGACGGCGTGGAGGTCGACGGGCCGGAGACGGTCGGCGATTTTCTCTACTGGCTGGTCGAGCGCAATCCGCAGCTGGAGCTGTATCTGCTACGCTGGGACATCGGCGCGCTGAAGTCGATCTTTCGCGGCAAGACGCTGTTTACCGTGTGGAAGTGGGCACGGCATCCGCGCATCCACGTGAAGCTCGACGCCCACCACCCGACCGGATCGTCGCATCACCAGAAGATCGTGTCGATCGACGACTGCCTCGCCTTTTGCGGCGGGATCGACATGACCGCCGAGCGCTGGGACACGCGTGCGCATCGCGACGACGACCCCGGACGGCGCCTGCCGGGCGGTGGGCTCTACAAGCCGTGGCACGATGCGACGATCGCGATCACCGGTCCGGCCGCGGCGGCGCTCGCCGAATTGTGCCGCAACCGCTGGCGGCTTGCGACGACGCACCGGCTGGCGCCGGTCGAAGGCGAGGTGTCCTGCTGGCCGGGCTCGCTCGCGCCGACGTTCGAGGACGTCGACGTCGGTATTGCGCGCAGCCAGCCCGAGATGCCGGGCGAGGCGCCGGTGACCGAGGTGGAAGCGCTGTTCCTCGACCAGATCCGGGCCGCACGCCGGCACATCTACTGCGAAAGCCAGTATTTCGCCTCGCGCCGCATTGCAGAGGCAATCGCGGCGCGGCTGGATGAGGAGGACGGCCCGGAGATCGTCATCGTCAATCCGCTGACCGCGCAAGGCTGGCTGGAGCCGATCGCGATGGACACGGCGCGCGCCCGGCTGGTCGAAACGCTGCGGCGGCGCGACCGGCACGGGCGGCTGCGGCTGTACCATCCCTTCACGCAAGGGGGCACGGCGATCTACTGCCATGCCAAGATCACGATCATCGACGACACGCAGCTGCGGATCGGATCGGCGAACATCAACAATCGCTCGCTGCGGCTCGATACCGAATGCGACGTCGTGGTGGACGCGGCCCGGCATCCCGGCCGCGGGCTGGAGGCGATTATCGCGGATGCGCGCGCCGACCTGATGGCCGAGCATCTGGGCGTATCCCCCGCCACGGTGGCAGCGACGATCGACGAAACGGGGTCGCTGATCGAGACAATCGAGCGGTTACGCGGGCTCGGCCGATCGCTGCGGCCCTATGAGGTCCCCGACCTGGACAGCGTACAGGAATGGCTAGCCGACAACGAAATCCTCGATCCCGAAGGACCGGGCGAGATGTTCGAAGCGACGACCCACCGCGGGCTGTTCCGCGGGCGGCTGAAACGACGCTAGCGCGCGGGCGCCTGCTGGGCGAGCAGGCGGTCGAGCAAGGCGAGCCGGACGGCAATGTCCTTGCGATAGGAGGCTCGCTCCGGCGTCAGCGCAAGCGCCTGTGCCCAATAGCGGCGCGCCAATTGAAACTCGCCGGCGCGGATATAGGCGAGCCCCAGGAAGAAGCGCGGCCCCGGATGGTCGGGCGCGAGGCGCATCGCCTGCTGGAAGGCAAAGAGGGCGGGCGGCGACACCACGTCGCGGTCATGCGCAGCCATGGTCGTACCCAGCGCGGTCCACAGCATCGCGCTGCTGCGATAACGGTTGATCCCACCCAAAAGCGCGATCACCGCAGACCGTCGGTCGCCGGACCGGGCGAGCGCATCGGCCGCGATCAGATAGGTGCCATCGGCGGTGAAGCGGCCGAACATTGCATCGCGCAGCGTGACGAGTTCGGGATCATCGGCTTGCAGCGCCGCATTGCTCCGCGGCGCGGCACCGGGCCGCATCGGACTGCCCTGCCACGCATAGCCTGCCGCGCCGAGCATCAACGCGGCACCGACCATCGACCATAGCCGCCGGTCGATCCGCAGCGCGACGAGCGACGCAAAGCTCGCCCCGGCGATCAGGAGAAGCGCGATCCAGCCCATCAGTCGCGCCGCCTACGCCGGAAGCTCGACCGCGCGATGCCGATGCCGATGGCGAGCAGGACCAACGGCGCGGCCCATAGCGGGCCCGTCGCCGCGCCCAGCGGCGGATCGTAGCTGATGTAATCGCCATAGCGTTCGATCAGCCACGCGCGGATCGCCTGCGGCGTCTCCCCCGCGGCGATACGGCTACGCACCAGCGCGCGCATGTCGCCCGCCATGCTGGCGTCGCTGTCGGCGATCGACTGGCCCTGACAGACGACACAGCGCAGCGTCTCCATCAGCGCGCGCGCCTTCGCCTCCTGCGCCGGATCCCGCAGCTGCGTGTCGGCGAGCGCGGCGGGCGGGGTCGTCGGATCGGCAAGCGCGGGCGTGGCGAGCGTAGCCGCAAGGAGGATCGCCCAGCCCCTCATCGTGCCGCCTTCACCGCGGCGGCAATCGCCGCCACGTCGCTCGCGCGGATATCGCCGACATGTTGCAGGACGATACGCCCCTGCCCGTCGACCACGAAGCTTTCCGGCACGCCGGACGAGCCGAGCGCGAGTTGCACCGCGCTCTGCCGGTCGTCGCCGATACTGGCATAGGGATCGCCGTTCTGGCGCAGGAAGGCGGTGAGCGCGGGCGTGGTATCGCGGATCGCGATGCCTTCAATCGGCACGCCCAGGGTCTTAAGACGCATCAGCTGTGGCGCCTCAGCGATACAGGGGATGCACCAGCTCGCGAAAATGTTGATCAGGCGCGGCCTGCCCGCCAGCGTGCCGCTGCCGGGCTTGCCGGGGACGATGGCGGGCAAGGTGACGTCGGGCAGCGGCTTGCCGATCATCGCCGAGCGGACGGTACGGTCTGCGGGGCGGAACAGGCCGAATGCCACCACGGCCGCGATCGCGACGAAGGCCGCGAGCGGCGCCCAGAGCAGCCAGCGCTTCACGCCACGCCCTCGCGCAGCGCGCTACGCCGCTCGCGCCGCCAGCGACCGATCAGCGACAAGGCACCGCCCAGGGCGACCAGTGCGCCGCCCAGCCAGATCAGCGTCACGAACGGCTTCCACCACAGCCTGAGCTGCCAGCGCCCCTGCGTGTCGGGCTGGCCGAGCACGGTATAGAGCTGGCCGTCCCACAGCGTCAGGATCGCGCTTTCGCTGGTGGTGGTGACCGGGTCGGAAAAGAAGCGCGATTGCGGACGCAGGATCACCGTGTCCTCGTCGCGGGTCGCGCTCAGCCGCGCCTCCAGCGCCGACCAGTTCTGGCCGATCACGGGGCGGACGCCTTGAAGCCGCACGGTGAAGGGGCCGACATGGACGGGCTGGCCGACCCGCGCCGCGACCAACGTCTCCGACGTATAGGCCGCATCGCATGCCATGCCGGCAAGGCTCACCGCGATGCCCAGATGCGCGACGACCATGCCCCAGGTGAACAGCGGCGTGCGCCGTGGATTGCGGCCGAGCAGCGGCAGCACGCTCGCCACCGCCAATCCCGCGGCGAGCGACAGGCCGAACAAAGGCAGCACGCCCGGCGGTGCCAGCACGACCAGCCCGGCGCCCGTGAAACCCGCCGCCGCGACCGGCCACATCATCCGCTCCAGCAGCGCGTTCGCGCTATCCCGCCGCCAGCGCAGCAGCGGCCCGGCGGCCATGACGACGACGAGCGCCAGCGCGACCGGGCCCGCGGCCTTGTTGAAGAAGGGCGGCCCCACCGACAGCTGGACGCCGAAGCCCGCGGCGACGAGCGGGTAGAGCGTGCCGATCAACACGATGCCGAGGATGACCGACAGAAGCAGATTGTTGAGGACCAATCCCCCTTCGCGACTGACCAGTTCGAACGTCGTACCCGTGCGCACCGTGCCGATCCGCGCCGCGAACAGCGCCAGCGCCCCTCCGATATAGATAGCGAGCAGCGCCAGAATGAAGGCGCCGCGCTCCGGATCGACGGCAAAGGCGTGGACGCTGGTCAGGATGCCGGAGCGGACCAGGAAGGTGCCGATCATCGACATCGAAAAGGCGACGACGGCGAGCATCACCGTCCACGCGCGCAAGCCATCGCGCGTCGCCAGCACCGTCACCGAATGGAGCAAGGCGGTCGCGGCGAGCCACGGCATCAGCGAGGCATTCTCGACCGGGTCCCAGAACCACCAGCCGCCCCAGCCGAGTTCGTAATAGGCCCAATAGGACCCGGCGGTGATACCAAGCGTCAGGAACACCCAAGCGCCGAGCACCCAAGGCCGCATCGCCCGCGCGAATGCCGGGCCGACGTCGCGGGTAATGAGCGCGCCCACCGCGAAGGAGAAAGCGACCGAAATGCCGACATAGCCGATGTACAACGTCGGCGGATGGAAGGCGAGACCGGGGTCCTGCAACAGCGGGTTCAGCCCCATGCCGTCGCGCGCCGGCATCGGCAGCCGCGCGAACGGATTGGAGGCGAACAGCAGGAAGGCATAGAAGCCGAGGGCGATCCCCGCCTGCGCAGCCAGCGTCGCGATCAGCGTGCGTTCGGGCAGGCGCCGCTCCAGCACCGCAACCGCGCCGCCGGCAAGGCCCAGGATCGTCACCCAGAGCAGCATCGACCCTTCGTGATTGCCCCAGGCGCCGGCGAATTTGTAGATCCACGGCTTGGCCGAATGGCTGTTCTCGACCACCAATTTGACCGACATGTCGGACGCGAGGAACAGCGCAATCAGCGCCGCCATCGCCAGCAGCGCCAGCGCGCCCTGGACGATCGCGACGGGGCGAACCGCGGCGATCGTCTCGGCACCGCCACGCGACAGGCCGATCGCGCCCAGCGCCAGCTGCAACGCCGCCAGCGCAGCCGCGAGCCATAAGGCGGCAAGGCCGACCTCGGCGATCATGGTTCCAGCGTCCGCGTCTCGTGCATCGCCTTGCCGCCCTTTGCGGCGAGTTCGGGCGGCATGTACTTTTCGTCGTGCTTGGCGAGCAGGTTGGTCGCGGTAAAGCTGCCGTCAGGGTTGAAATGCCCCTCCGCGACGACACCTGAGCGCTCGCGGAACAGGTCGGGCGCGATGCCGGCGAACGTGACGGGGGTGGTCGCGATGCCGTCGCCGACGACGAAGTGGATGGTGACCCCGTCGGGCGCACGCTTGATCGACCCGGCCTGCACCATACCGCCGAGGCGCACCGCCCAGCCGAGCGGCAGGCCCTGTTTGGCGACGTCGGACGGCGCGTAGAAGAACGATGCCTGATCCTTCAGCGCGGACATGGCGAGCAGCGCCGCCGCGATCACCGCGGCAAGGCCCAGCAGCACGAGCGTCAGCCGTTGATGCTTCGCCTTCATTTCTCGGCGCGCTTCATCGCGATATAGCTGACGAGCGTCAGGGCACCCGCCGCGCCGAGCGTGACGGCATACGCCGCGACGATGAACGGCCAGTGGTTCATGCCCGCGCCATCCGCCGCATCCGCGCCTCGGCCTTGGTTCGTGCAAGCGTCGTCCGCATGCGCATCAGGACGATGGCGGCGAACAGCGCGGTGAAGCCGGTCATCGTAAAGCCCAGCGGCCACAGGATGCTGCCCGCGATGCTCGAACCGGTGAGGCCGATCGACGGGCCCTGGTGCAGCGTGTTCCACCAGATCACCGAATAACGGATGATCGGCAGCAACACGGTGCCGGCAATGCCGTACAGGGCCGGAATACGCCCATCGCCGCCGCGTTCCGCATCGGCGCGCGCAAGCGCCATATAGCCGCAATAGACGAAGAACAGCAGCAGCATCGACGTCAGCCGCCCGTCCCATTGCCACCACGTCCCCCAAGTCGGCCGCCCCCAGATCGATCCGGTGACGAGGCAGACGGCGGCGAACATCGCCCCCGGCAAGGCGATCGCGCGCGCCGCCACGTCGGCCAGCGGATGCCGCCAGACGAGAAAGGCGATGCTGCTGATCGCAAGGCCGCTCCAGCCGCCCATGCCGAGCCAGGCAGCAGGCACATGGATGTAGAGGATGCGGACGCTGTCCCCCTGCAGATAGTCGCGCGGGCTCTGCGTCAGGCCCGCCCAGCAGCCGACGGCGATCAGCGTGACGCCCGCCCACAGCAGCGCCGGCGTCAGCACGCGGGCGAGCTTCAGGAAGCGGGCGGGATTGGCAAGGGCATGAAGGGTCGGCACGGTCGCCCAGCGTCATAGCAGCTTTGCGGCCGCCGTCATCCCGTCGGTTGCAGCGGCGCCGTCGGTCTTTGGACCAACACCGGCGGCAGCGCACCGCCGGTGTCGGCCAGACCGCCGAGGCCTATCAGCCGCGGCCGATCAGGCGCTGGGCGATCGTGTCGGCGACCTCGGCAGCGGGGCGTCCGGTGCGTTCGCTTTCATCCCACACCTCGTTCAGGCGTGCCGGGATCTTGGCGATGCGCGCCATCACTTCGGCTTCGTCGCCCTGCCCCAGATATTCGAGGCCGACGTTGATGATGCCACCGGCGTTGATGACGTAATCCGGGGCATACAGGATGCCGCGATCGTGCAGGCGATCGTAATCCTCGCGCGTCGCGAGCTGATTGTTCGCGCCGCCCGCGACGACCTTGGCGGTCAGCGTCGGAATGGTCGCTTCGGTCAGGATCGCGCCCAGCGCGTTCGGGCTGAAGATATCCGCCTCGACGCCCAGGATCGCGCCCGCTGCGACCGTTTCGCCGCCCAGTTCCGCCGCCAGCGCCGCCGCACGCGCCGCATCGACGTCGGCGAGCGTCAGGCGCGCGCCGTCCTTCGCCAGCAGCTTGGCAAGGCCGCCGCCGACCGAACCAACGCCCTGGATCGCGACATGCACGCCCTTCATGTCGTCCGTGCCAAGGCCGCGCTTCGCCGCCGCCTTCACGCCGAGATAGACGCCGTGCGCGGTGTACGGGCCGGGATCGCCACCCGCCGCGCCGCTCTCGACCGGCAGGCCGCTGACGTACTTCGTCTCGCCCGCGATCACCTTCATGCGCGCTTCGGACATGCCGACGTCCTCGGCGGTGACGTAGCGGCCGCCGAGCGATTCGACCGCGCGCCCGAACGCCTTGAGCTGCGCGTCAGGAATGACCGCACCGGGCTTGTCGGCCAGGATCACGCCCTTGCCACCGCCGAGCGCGAGGCCCGCCATGGCGTTCTTGAAGCTCATGCCGCGCGACAGGCGCAGCGCGTCGGTGACCGCGAGGTCGCCCGAAGCGTAATGCCAGAAGCGCGCGCCGCCCGCTGCGGGGCCGAGGTGGGTCGAATGGACCGCGATAATCGCGCGCAGGCCCGATTCGCGATCGGTGAAGGCGTGGACGCCCTCATGATGGTCAAAGTCGGGAAGGTCCCACACCGAGGTCATCGCCTGCTCCATGGATCGAATATTGCGAATGTCCGCAATATTGTTTCCCAGCGGTTTTGGCTAGTCCCCGCGGTCCTGAAAAGGAGCGGGAAAATGGGGCGACCGACGGGACTTGAACCCGCAACTTCCGGCATCACAAGCCGGCGCTCTAACCAATTGAACTACGGTCGCCGCGAAGACGGGTGCCCCTAGCGGGCACTGTAGCGGCGGTCAAGGCCGTCAGAAGCGTCCTTCGACCGAAAGTCGGTAACCGCCGGGCCCGGCGACGAAACCTGTCGCCGCCAGCCGCTGCGCCGCGGCGTCGTCGCTGGGCGCGAGGCGCAGTGCGGCGGAGTAGCGGCCATCGCCGGTCAGCCGCAGCTCGATCGCCTCGGTCCCGGCCTGGCTGGCGAGCGGCAGCAGCAAGGCGTTGCCATCGCAGCGGGCAACGCCCGTCAGCTCGGTCGGCAAAGCGATTCCCGCCGCTTCGCCCACCAGTCGTGCGCGCACCCGACCCTCGGCCTGTTCGCACACATCGTCGGCAAAGCGGATGCTCACGTCTTCCAGCGTCAGCGCGGTGACGGGCAGCGGCGCGAAGGCGTTGCCGGTTGGGAAGGTCGCGGTCATCCCCTCGATCCCGCGTAGATGGCGGCCCAGCACGAAGGCGCCATGCACCGTTCCTGCCTGATCCTCGACCGATACGCGCGCGCGCCCGATCAGCAGCGCGAAGGGCGACAGGCTGGCATCCAGCGTGCCCAGCGCGAGATCGCCGAAGCGTGCATCGACCAGCCGACCGTCCCACACGCTGCCGGTGACGCTGCGTGCGCTGAAACCCTGCTCGCCGACACCGGCCGCGCCCAGCACCAGCCGCATCGGGAGGAAGACGAGCAACGCCACGAGCATCATCGCACCGAACAGCGCCGCCGGCCCGGTCGTGAGTCTCAGCCGCCTCATGACGCGCGCGCCCGTGCGACGAAATCGACGCCGACGCTGCCGTCCGCATTGTCGCGCCACGCCGCCGATTCGATCAGGATGCCACTCGCCTCCAGCCCGGCGAACCAGCGGGCCAGCGCCGCCGGCCGGGCCGCGGTGATGGTCGCATGCACCCGGCCCGCGCCCGATTCGTCGACGGTGGCGAGCGCGAAGCCCGCCGCCTCGGCACGCCGCCGCACCGTGTCGGCGAGGCTGCCCTCGATCGGCGTGCGTCGCCCGGCGCTGCGGATCAGGTCGACCGCATTCTGCGTGCTGCCCAGCCGGACGACCGCATCGGCGTACCGCTCGCGCGCGCTCGACAGGCCGTCACGGACGGGCAGGATGATCCCGCCCCACAGGATGGTGACGACCAGCAGCGCGAGCATGACGAGGATCAGCCGGCGTTCGCGTAAGGATCGGCCGGCGAACCAGCTGCGGATGCCGCTCATGGCCGCGTCACCGTCATCTCGCCCGTCACCCTTCCGTTGGCCGACTGGAACGTACCGGCGGTGACGGTAAAGCCCGCCGCCTCCAGCGCGCGCTTGAGGTCGGTCGGCAGCGATTCGCGCGCCGCACCGACGCCGATGCGCAAGGCACCGTTCGACTGGAAATCGAGGCTGGTCAGCTCCGTGCCCGGCGTGGCGCGGACCGCGGCATAGACCGCGGCCACGGTCCGGCTGAAGCCCAGGCCGGGACCGCGCACGGCCGACAGGCGCTCGGCGAGCTGGCGGTCGACGTCGGTCACCGTCTCACCGCGCGGCAGGCCGGTTCGCGCCAGCGCTTCGGTCCGCGCGTCGATCGCATCCGCGCCGAAACTGTATTTGCCGATCCGCACCAGATCGATTGCCAGCGTCAGCGCGAGGATGCCGGCCCCCATGACGGCGAGACGCCGCATCAGCGGCCAGTCGATCCCGATCCGGCGCCGACGCGCGAACGGCCCCTGCCGCAGGTCGAGCGGCGGCGTCGCGGCGGCGGTGGCGACCACCGGATCGAGCGCGCTGCGCGGCAGCGTCTCGATCGGCGCATCCCCCACGACGAGGTCGGTCAGCCGCGCTTCGTCGGCAAAGCCGGAGGTGCGGCCGCGCACCAGCGCCGCTCCGCCGACCGTGGCGCGAAGATAGCCCTCCTCCGGGCGCGGCAGCAGCAGCGGCGCCGGCACCATAGCGGCCGGGTCGATCCCGAGGGCCGCAAGGTCCGCCAGCCAGGCCGCCATCACCGCGCTGCCCACCACGGCAATCGGCCGCTCGCCATTCCCCTCTTCCGCGTTGCCGACCGCCACGTGGAGTTCGTGGATCGGCGTCGCGCTCGCCTCGGCGACCAGCAGGCGCGCGGCAGCGACGCTCTGTGCGGGCGAGCGGGCGGGCAGGTCCGCCCAGTGCAGCGTCACGTCCTGCGCGGGCGCGACCGCGACGATGCGCTCCTCAGGGACAGCAGACAGCCCCTCGCCTTCGGCGATTTCGCCGTCTTCGGCAAGGCGCAGCCAGCGATAGGGGGCATCGCCCGCGGGCAGGAAGAGCAGCGTCGTCATGATTCGTCGCCCCATTGCCGTGCCACGAGCCGCGCGGGAAGACGGCTTGCGTCGATCAGCGCCCTTTCCTGCAATCGGGCGGACCCGGTACTGACGTCGATCGCCAGCGCGAACCACGTCGTTTTCACCCCCAGCCCGCCCCCGCCCTCCGGCGCGGCGCCGTTGCCGGCGAGGTTCAGGAACGTGCTGGCGTCGCGAAAGCCGTCGGGCGGCCGGCGCAGGATCATGCCGCGAGCAGCCTCGACGGAGAGCGTGCCGGGGAAGAGCATCGCGACCAGCGGGGCCTGTTCGGGCGTCAGTGTGTTGATGTTGATCGTCGCCGGCTCCGCCTTGGGCAAGGTACAGATCCAGGGCCGCAACTTCGCGTAGATATCGGGCGTCACGCCATCCACCGCGCGCAGCTCGCTGGGATCGGCCATCAGCGTGCCCGCGGTGCGATAGGGCACGCTGCGGGCGAGATAGACGGGGTCCTCGGCGCCATTGCCCTGCTGGTCGCCGTCGCTGTCGATCCAGTCGGCGGTGGCGGCGGCGATATGGTCGGCCGCCTGGCTGGGCACGCCGATCGCCTGCATCAGCCGGACGAACTGCAACCTTTGCGCGAAATTCTGCGATGAGGTGTACAGGTTGGGCGCAAGCCTGCTGACCAAACCGTTGAGGTTAAAGCAATTGCCGCCATCGCGAACCCGCGCGACGGCAAGCCCGCCGCCGGGCAACGGCAGGCCGAACGGCCGCCCGCTCCAGCCGCCCGCGAGCGTCACGCGATCCGGCGCATCGCCCAGCATCGTCGTGATCCGCGACGTCGCCAGCGCCTCCGCCGCGCGCGCAAAGCCGCGCGCCTGCTCGCCAGCCAGCGCATTGCCGGCGAGCCGGGTCGTCAGCCGCAGCCGTTCCAGCGCGGCCCCCGCCAGCACCGCGATGATCGCGACGAGCAGCAGGACGGTGAGCAGCGCGGCGCCGCGCTCGCGCTCAGGTGGCACCGGGCGTTCCCGTCGGACTTGGCTGGGGCCCGGGCTGCGCACCCGCCTGGGCGGGGGCATAGCCCGACCCGACCAGCAGCATCAGCCGCAATGCGCTGCCGTCGGTGCGCCGGATCGTCAACTCCGCCGCCTGCGGCAACGGCGCGCCCTGCGTGCCATCCCAGCGATCGCTCCAAGCGCCCTTGTAGCGATAACGCGCGCCGACCCCGACGACCTTGCCCAGCAGCGCGACCGCGGGCAGCGGCGCCGCGCCATCGATCATCGGATAGGCAACGCGCTCCAGCGTGCCGTCGACGACGCGATAGGCGACCTTCTGCGCGCTCGCCCGCGGGGCATCGTCGACATTGGTCCAGCCTGCACGCACGAACGCCAGCCGGCCGTCGCTCTCGCCGGTGAAGGCCGGGCGCGGCGTGCCCGCCTCGTCCCGCGCAGGCCGGTCGATCGCCTGCCCCAGATCGCCCGCGATGAGCGCGGCGGTGCGGTTGAGCGCCGCGATATCGTCGAACCGCGAGCCGGTGGCGGTCTGCGCGCGGACGCTGAAGGTCAGGATCGCGACGCCAGCCGCCGCGATCAGGCCGAAGATGAGCAGGGCCACGAGGACTTCGACGAGGGTGAAGCCCGCCTGCTGATGACGGTGACATCGCCCCACTACCACCGTCACCCCGGACTTGGTCCGGGGTCCACCGGGTTGCACGGGGACGGCAAGTTCCTCCAGCCATCCCCCTCGCCGCGGAGTGGACCCCGGAACGAGACCGGGGTGACGAAGATGACCGGGCCAGCGCATCACGATACGTCCGGCGGCCGGATCGCCGTCGTCCGCCCGACCACCTGCCCCGCGCGATTGCGCACCGCGACGTCGATCCGCACGATGCTGGCATTGCCCGTCGGCACGACCTGCCGCACCCAATTCCAGGTGCCCCCGGCGTTCACCTCGCTGCCGCTCGTGCGCCCCACCACCGGTGGTCGCGCCTCGCTGACCGCTTCGTTGGCGACGTTGCGCGCGACGATCCCCGCCACCAGACTGTCGTCCAGCACACGCGCGCCGCGGATCGTCGCCGTCTCCAGCCGCAGCAAGGCCAGTACCGCCAAGCTGAACACCGCCAGCGCGACCATGATCTCGATGAGGGTGAAGCCCCCCTCCTGCCGGTCGCCGGCGCGGCCCATCAGCTCGCCACCCGCACGCTGCCGTCCGCGTCCATATCGATCACCGCGCGCGCCCCGCTGCGGGTCAGGGTCACCTGTGCGGGCCGGTCGGCGAGGCCGGTGGGATCGTAGACGATCCGCAGCCGCCCGTTGGCGTCGCCGATCGCGGCGTCCGTGCCCGCGCTCCAGCGCTCGACCCGCAGCGGCGTGTCCGCCACCGCGACCCATTGCCCCGCAATCCGCCGGTCGAAGCCATAGCCGCCCGCCGTCACCCACAGGCTGACGGGCCTCGCTTCGACGATCGCCGCATCATGCGCCGCCCGCGCGCGCACCGCGAAGCGCGCCGCCTCATCCGCCACCCGGCCCCGCGGATCGGGCATGTTCCACACCGCCACGGCCGCCGCCAGCCCGATGATGGTCACGACCACCATCAGCTCGATCAGCGTGAAGCCCTGTTGGGCGTTACGCCGGACACGGCGCAATCGCGTGGCCGAGGGGCGGCGGCGCGGCACGTTATTGCCAGCTGGTGATGTCGGCGTTGGCGCCCTCGCCGCCTTCCTTGCCGTCCGCACCCAGGCTCCAGACATCGGCCTCGCCATGCTGGCCGGGCGAAGCGTAGAGATACGGCCGGCCCCAAGGATCGTTGGGCAGCTTCTTGATATAGCCGCCCTTCTGATATTCGGCGGCATTCACGCCGCTCGGCGCGGTGACGAGCGCCTGCAGGCCCTGCGACGTCGTCGGATAGCCGTTCATCTGCAGGCGATACATTTCCAAAGCGCCCTCGATCGTGCTGATGTCGGCCTTCGCCTTGGTGATCTTGCCCTTGTCGCCCGCGGGCAGGACGTTGAACGTGACGATCGCGGCAAGGAGGCCGATGATGACGATCACGACCATCAGTTCGACGAGGGTGAAGCCCTCCTCCCGACGGTGACGCTTATGAGGCTGTTTACGCATGATGATCCTTACTGGCCTGCCAGCGTGTTGAGCTGGAGGATGGGGAGCAGGATGGATAGCACGATCGTCGCGACGATGCCGCCCATCAGCACGATGATCGCGGGTTCGAGGAGCGACAGCGCGGTCGCGGTGAAGCGGTCGAACTCACGCTCGAGGTAATCGGCGGCGCGTTCGAGCATCTCGTCGAGCCGCCCCGCCGCTTCGCCACTGGCCGCGAGATAGGTGAGCAGCGGCGGGAAGACGTTCGCGCGCCGCATCGCCGCCGACAGGCTGCCGCCCGAACGGATCGCCTCGACGATCTCGTCGGACGCGACGCGCAGGCGACGGTTGTGGATCGTGCTCGCCGTCAGCGTCAGCCCCTCCAGCAACGGCAGCCGGCTCGCGACCATCGTCGACAGCGTCCGCGCCATACGCGCGGCATGCAGGTCGCGCAGCAGGCGGCCCAGCAACGGCAGGCGCAGCAGCCCCGTATCGAACGACAGCCGGATCGCGGGATCGCGCAACGCATAGGCGCCGCCCACCCCGATCAGGCCGAGCACCAGCGCCAGCACCCACCAATAGCCGACCAGTATGTCGGACAGGGCGATGACGACGCGGGTCAGCAACGGCAACTCCTGCCCCACGGTATCGAATTGTTCGACGACCTGCGGCACCACGAACATCATCAGCGCGGTGACGACGCCCAGTGCCACCACGGCCAGGATCGTCGGATAGGCGAGTGCGGTGATCAGCTTGCCGCGGATTTCCGCCTGCCGTTCGAGCAGCGCCGCCAGCCGATCGAGGATCGTCGGCAGGCTTCCGGAACTCTCGCCCGCCGCCACCATCGCGCGGTACAGCGGAGGGAAGCTTTTAGGCGCGCGCGCCATCGAATCGGCCAGCCGCCGCCCCTCGACCACGCCGGCATGGACCTGCGATACGATCCCGCGCACGCTTTCCTGCTCGGTCTGGCGCGTGATGGTACGCAGCGATTCCTCCAGCGGCGAGACGCGGTTGAGCGTCGCGAGCTGGCGCGTGAAGAGCGTCAGCTGCTTGTTGCTCATCTTCTTGGCGCCCAGCCGGATGCCAAACAGCGGCCGGCTCTGCGCCACCGGCGGCGCACCGGGATCGAGTCGCACGACGAACAGCTTGCGTCGATCGAGCTGCGCCCGCGCCGCGTCCGCGTCCGCCGCCGCAATATGCCCGCGCTGCTCCTGTCCGCGCGTGTCGATGGCGAGATAGTCGAAGTCAGCCATGGCGAGCCGCCCTCACCCTTCGCCGCCTTCGGCGGCTCTTCCCTCTCCCAGCGGGAGAGGGAGGAAGCGGCGCAGCCGCGGACGGGTGAGGGTCGTCACGCCTCCACCTCATCCACCACATCCGTCGCATCGCGCCGGCTGACCCGAATCGCCTCCTCGGGCGTCGTCAGCCCACGCCGCACCAGCGCCTCCGCCGCCTGCGCCAGCGTCGGGCTGCGTGCAAAGGCATGCGCGGCGATCGCGGTCTCATCCGCGCCATCGTTGATGAAGCGCCGGATCGTATCGTCGACGCGCACTGCCTCGAACACGCCGATCCGCCCCTTGAAGCCGCTGTGGTTGCACTCCGCGCAGCCCACCGCCTCATACACCGTCGCCTCGGGCTCGATCCCGAGCAGGCCCGCCACGCCGCTCCCCTGCACCGGCCGCCGGCACGCCGGGCACAGCCGCCGCACCAGCCGCTGCGCGATCACCGCGCGCAGGGTCGAGGCCAGCAGGAACGGCTCCACCTTCATGTCGCGCATGCGGGTGATCGCGCCGATCGCGTCGTTGGTGTGGACGGTCGACAGCACGAGGTGGCCGGTCAGCGAGGCTTGCACCGCGATCTCCGCGGTCTCGCGATCGCGGATTTCGCCGACCATCACCACGTCCGGATCCTGACGCAGGATCGCGCGCAGCCCCGCGGCGAAGGTCAGCCCGACCTTCGGATTGACCTGCGTCTGCCCGACGCCCTCGACGGCATATTCGACCGGGTCCTCGACCGTCAGGATGTTGCGGCTGCCATCGTTGAGCAGCCGCAGCGCACCGTACAGCGAGGTCGTCTTGCCGGAGCCGGTCGGCCCGGTGACGAGGATGATCCCGTTGGGCTCGGCTAAAGCGCCGCGTAGCAGCGCGTACATCCGCTCGTCCATGCCGAGCGCATCGAGGTCGATGCCCGCATTGTCCTTATCGAGGATACGCAGCACCACCCGCTCGCCCGCGCGGCTGGGTAATGTCGAGACGCGGACGTCGAGCAATTTACCGCCCAAGGTCAGCCCCATGCGCCCATCCTGCGGCACGCGGCGCTCGGCGATATCGAGGCGCGCCATCACCTTGACGCGGCTGACGACGACGGGGGCCACGTGCGGCGGCATGCGCAGCGTCTCGCGCAGTACGCCGTCGATGCGCATGCGGACGATCAGCCCCGTCTCGTACGGCTCGATGTGGATATCGCTGACGCCGTTGCGCGCGGCATCGGCGATGATGCCGTTGATGAGGCGGATCGCGGGCGCATCGTCGGCGGTGTCGAGCAGGTCCTCCGCGGTCGGCAGCCCTTCGGCGAGGCTGTCGAGTTCATCGCCCATGCCGACCGCGGCGAGCGCATTCGCCTGCCCGTCCATGGCGTAGCTGTCGGACAGCAAACGATCGAAGGCGGGCGCCTCGACGATGACGACATCGAACGGCCGGGCGAGGTAGCGGCGGACCTCCAGCAGCGCACGCGGGTCCGCGCCGGTGCGCAGCGCCACGGTCAGGTGCGCGTCCGCCTCGGTATGCTGGACGACGACGCCGAACCGCCTCGCGAACGCATAGGGGATGGCCAGCATCGGCAGCGGATCGAGCGGCAACGGCGGCGTCGGCTCGACGACGGGCGCGACATCCGGGTCGGCCAGCGCGGCGGGTTCGTCGATTTCGGAGCCGGGGCGGATGATCGTCACGATGCCATGCCCTCCCTCGTCATTCCCGCGAAGGCGGGAGTCCGGACGCGCAGGTCTGGCGAAGGAGCCGAAAGCGTAGCCTGTCTGAATTCCCGCCTCCGCGGGAATGACGGATGTGGGAAGCCCTCAGCCCCCCCCTCCGTCATCCCGGCGCACGCCGGGATCCATGGACGCGCGACGCGCATGGCGCGCGCTCCAACAGCCACCACCGCAACCATGGATCCCGGCGTGCGCCGGGATGACGGAGAGGCGAAAAGCTCCGTCACAGGTCCCTCGGCCGGATAACCCTGGTCGTATTGTGCTGCACCGGCACCGCGACGCGCGGGTCCTCGATATTCCCCGGCACCGGCGCGGACGGGATCGGCGGCGCGGCGCCCATATAGTCGCGCACAAGCTGGTCGATCGACGGCTCCTCGCCCGGCGCCTGCAAGCCCTGTTGCAGCCGCAGATAACCGTAGCGCTGCTCGGCGACCCTCCGCGCATCCGCCGCCGATCGCAGGATCGTCGGGCGGATGAAGATCATCAGGTTCGTCTTATTGCGCGATTTCGCTTTGGACTTGAACAGATTGCCCAGCACCGGAATGTCGCCGAGCAACGGAATCTTCTCGATCGTCCGCCGTTCCTCGTCGCTCAGCAGCCCGCCCATCACCGCGATCTGGCCTTCATCGACGGTCAGCACCGTCTCGATCTCGCGCTTGTTGAGGATCAGGTCGCTATTGTCGTTCGACACCGGCCCGGCGATCGAGCTGACCTCGAGCCGCAGGTTCAGCTTCACCGTGCCGCTGGAATTGACCTGCGGCCGCGCGGTCAGCTCGATGCCGACATTCTCGCGCTGCGTGGTGCGGAAGGTATTGTCGAAATTGTTCGACAGCGCCTGGCCGGTGGTGATCGGGATTTCCTGCCCGACCAGGCTGTGCGCTTCCTGGTTGTCGAGCGTGACGAGGTGCGGCACCTGCAACAGGTTCGACGTCGTGTCGCTCTTCACCGCGTTGATGATCGCGCCGAAGATGAAGTCGCCGACCTTGCCGCCGAACCCGCCGAACCCGCCCGACGATCCGATGATCGAGCTGATCGCGCTCTGCGTCAGCTGATCCGAGGCATTGTTCGTCGTCACCGTCGTCGTCACGCCATTGGCGATCGTCGTGGTGGTGTTGCGCCCCAGCTCGCGCGCGCCGATCGCGCCGGCGATCTGCAAGATATTGGGCGCACTGTTCGAGAAGGTCGAGGCGGCGAACGCCCCGCCCGACGGATTGGCGAGGATGAACTGCGCGCCCAAGCGGTTGACCGTCGCGTCGGAGACTTCGGCGACGATCCCCTCGATCAGCACCTGCTCGCGCCGCGTATCGAGCTGGCGCACCACGTCCGACAGCTGGCGCTGGATATCCGCGGGCGCGGCGATGACGATCGCATTGGCGCCCTGAAAGCGCGTGACGACCGCGGCGGTGCGGCCGCCCTGCGTGGTGATCGCCGGCTGGCCGGTGGCGCCGCCGCCGCCGCTGCTCTGCTGCACCGGGGCGCTGGCGGCCGGCGGGCGCTGCACCGCCGCCGCGCTACCGGTGTTGGTGCCGAACCCCGTCTGCGTGCGCGACAGCGGCGTCTCCTGCACCGCATCGGGCGCCTGCCCCACCAGTTGCTGGAGGACCGGCAGCAGCTGCGCCGCATCGGCATTCTCCAGGAAGACGACGCGGATTTCGGTGCCGTTCTTCGCCTTCTGGTCGAGATCCTGCGCCACCGACACCAGCCGCGCGACGCTGGAGGGATCGCCGCGGATGATGACCGAATTGCTGCTGTCGACCGCCGTCACGCTGGTGCCGACGCCGCCCGGTACGCCCTGACCGCCCTGCGCCCCGCCGCTGAGGCCCTGCAACGCCGCCGCAATCTCCTTGGCGGACGCGTTTTTCAGCGCAACGACGCGGGTCGAGGCATTGTCGCTGTCCACCCGGCGCAGCACTTCGCGGATACGCCGGATGTTGTCGGCGAAGTCGACGATGACGAGGCTGTTCGACCCGCGGTTGGCGCTGACCGAGCCTTGCGCACTCACCAGCGGGCGTACGGTATCGATCGCCTGCTGCGCATCGACCGATCGCAGCCGCACGATTTCGGTTACGAAGCTGTTGCGCGCCGCGCCGCCCAGGCCGATGCGGCTCGGCTGGGACGCGGCATTGTCGATCGGCTGGATGCGGAACGCGCCATTGCCGGTGGGCACCGCGACCAGACCGTTCGCCCGCAGCGTCGACAGGAACGTCTCGAAATATTCGGACTTGGACAGCGGCCGGTCGGTGACGACGGTCACCTTGCCGTTGACGCGCGAATCGATGATGAACGTGCGCCCGGTCACCCGCGCGGCATCGGCGATGAACGCGCGGATATCGGCGTCGCGCACGTTCAGCGTCGTCTGCGCCATCGCCTGGATCGGCAGGCCGAGCGCCGCGGTCGACAGCAGCAGCGCGGGATAGAACGTCTTCATGGTCATTGCGGAGCGATCGTAAGGGCGAGCGCGAGCGTCTGCTGGCCGCGTTCGACGGTGATGGGAAGCGATCCGCCGCCGGCGAAATCGGCGGCGATGCGATCGAGGTCCTGCGGGCCGCTCACCGGCCGCCCGCCGATCGCGGTGACGACATCGCCTTCGCGCAGGCCCGCGGTGCGGAACAGCGTGCCCGACCCTTGCGGCCGAACGACCAGGCCGGAGATGCGACCGCCATCGATGCGCGGGATGAAGCCGATTTCATTGCGGATCTGGCTCGCCTTGATCGCCGGTGCGGCGTCCGTCACGGGCGGGGCGATCGGGGCACCGGCCGGCGCGGCAGGGATCGCCGCAGGCGCGCCCGCGCCCGGCGCATCCGACTGGACCAGATACAGGTCCTCGGCCGTGCCACCGCGATCGATCGTGATATGATCGAACGACACCGACTTCAGCCGGACGCCGGGCAGGATGTCTTCGCCGACCGCGACGCTCTTCTGCACATTGTCCGGCCCCGCGACGATCGCCGAACCGCGGCCCGACGCTTCGTCGACGCGGATACCGAACAGGTTGAGCTGCAGCGACGTGACGGTGGCCTGGGCCGGCGCGCGCGTGCCCAGCCGAAAGAATGGATCGAAACCGGCCAGCACGTCATACGGCCGCCCCGGCACCGCGACCTCCGCCGGGCGCCAATCGCCCAGCGGCGCGATCGGCGTGACGATCGTCCAGAACAATCGTGCCGACTGAATCGCGAGACCGCCGATCAGCACCAGCTCGGCAAGCGAGTAGACGTTCACGACGGGCAGCCGGCGCAGGATGCGCCGCGTGCGCGCGTCGAATCTCAAGCGCATGATGTCGTCCCGTCCCGCGTGCCTCGGCCTACGCATGCCATGTTACGCTTGTGCGTCAATGGGGTGCTATGCGCCTCACCCTCTTTTCGGCGCCCCCTTCCCGGCATGTCGTGGCCGGTGATATGACCCTTGCCATGACCGATATGACCCTGCTCGGCAATGGGCTCGAAGGCCAGGCGATCGCGCGCCGCATCCTGTCGCAGCCCGGCGTGCAGAAAGTGCCCAGCCCGAAGCTCGACCTGTTCCTGCTCCGCGACTTCCTCGACGCCGACACCTGCGCCGCGTTGATCGACCAGATCGACGCGGTGCGCCGCCCGTCGACGATCGCCGACCCCAATGGCGACGCCGCGTTCCGCACCAGCGAGACGGGCGACCTGTTTGCGGGCGATCCGCTGGTGCAGGCGGTCGAGGCGCGCTTCACCGCCTGCACCGGCCTTCACCCCGCGCATGGCGAGCCGTTGCAGGGGCAACGCTATGCGGTGGGGCAGGAATTCAAGGGACATACCGACTATTTCGAACCCGATGGCGCGGACTATGACCGCTATTGCTCGGTCGCGGGCAACCGGACGTGGACGCTGATGGTCTATCTCAACGCGCCCGAAGCAGGCGGCGCGACCCGGTTCAAGGCAGTCGACAAGATCGTCCAGCCCGAAACCGGCAAGCTCGTCGCCTGGAACAACCGCCGCCCGGACGGGACTCTCAACCCTGCGACCTTGCATCAGGGGATGAAGGTACGCGCGGGGACGAAGTACGTCATCACGAAATGGTATCGCGAGCGGGTGTGGGGGTAGCGCTTTCCCCGCTCCCTCCCGTCACCCCGGACTTGGTCCGGGGTCCACCCGGCCGCTAGGGGCGGGCAAGAGGCTCCAGCCATCCCCCTCGCCGCGGAGTGGACCCCGGACCGAGTCCGGGGTGACGGATGGGAGGCGGAAACGCCGCCCCACCCTCTCGACGATCAGAACGTCGCGCTCACCCCCAGGCTGAACACCCGGCCGAGATTGTACCGGTTGATGTACACTTCCTTGCCGCTCGCGAAGGTCTGGCTCTCGTTATAGCGCGTACGCGTCAGGTTGCGCGCCTCCGCCTTGATCTCGAACTCCCCACCCAGCAGCTTGACGCCCTGGCGCGCGACCAGGTCCAGGCGGATGCCGGGATGCTCGACGATATCGGGCTGGAAGGTGTTGCCGCCCAGGTTCGACGGCCCGCGGTTCGTCACGCGATCGCTCGCATAGTTGAACAGCAAGGTGATCTGCGACAGCGATTCCTTGTCCTCAATCCCGACCTGCACGTTGACCAGATGGTCCGACTGGCCGGTCAGCGGCGCGCCATCGCGGAACAGCAGCCCCGCCGGCCCGAGCTTCGAGCCGCAGCCCGCCAGGCCCGTCCCCGTCGAGCGGAAGTCGACCGCCGGATTTGGCACGCAGGTGCCGTCCGCAGTGATCTTCGACTTGGTGTAGGTGTAGTTGGCGATCAGCAAGGCGCGCCGCGTTGCGAAGAAATCGCTGCCGGCGAACAGGTCGCCCAGCGGGAAATACTTCTGCAGCTCGATTTCGCCGCCATACAGCACGGCCTTGGGCAGATAGGTGAAGCCCGTCTGCAACCGATCGTCGGCACCGGTGTAGAAACCGACCTGTTCGATCGGGCGATCGATCCGCTTGTAGAAGCCAGCCAGCGTGAAGCGCTGGTCGCGCTTGAAGAACCATTCGTAGCGCGCCTCGAGGTTGTACAGCTCACTGTCGCGCAGCAACGGGTTGCCGAAGAACAGCCGATCCGAATCAGGGTCGCGGAACTGCTGCGGTGCGAGTTCGCGGAACTGCGGACGTGAGATCGTCTTGGCGGCGCTCGCACGCAGCTGCATGTCGGGCGCGAAATTCCACGTCAGCGTCGATGCCGGCAGGAAGTAATCGTTGCGCAGTCGCGTACCGCCCGTCGTGACACCAAACGGCGTGACCCGCTCGTCGCCCTTTTCGTAGCGCACGCCGATCACCGCGCGCAGGCCGTCGAACGCCTCCGCCTCGGCCTGGACATAACCCGCGTGCACGTTGAGCTTCGCATCGTAGCGATAGGCGCCCGCCTGCGTGTTGAATTGCAGCTGGATCGTGCAGGGATCGGTGTTTGCGGTCAGCGGGCAGGCATTGTTGAGCACGTCGGGGCTGAGCAGGTAATCCGGCCGCAGTAGATTATAGGGATAGCCCGGCGCGGTGCCGCCGCCCCGCGACGTCTGATAGTTGAAGACGAGCCGTGACGAACGGCGCTTAGTGTCCTGATAGAAATAGCCCGCCGACACCGTGATCGGCCGATCGGCATCGATCTTGTACGACGCGTCCGCCTGACCGGTCCACAGATCCTCGTTCAGCTCGCTGAAGATGATCGAGGCGAAGGGCGTGAAGCGCTGCGTCACCTGATAGGCGCCGTTGCACTGGAACCCGCCGGCCTGCTGGATGCCGTCGCTGGTGATCGGATAGCCGTTGGTCGTCGTCGCCGAGCACAGATAGTCGAACTGCCGCTCATAGGGCGCGTTGCGCTTCGAATTGGCATAGGCGCCGCGCGCGTCGACCTTCAACGCGTCGGTGATCTTGAATTCGCCGACCAGCTGCGTCTCGATCAGCTGGCGTTCGAACCAGTTGGTGTTCTGCTGGAAGCGCAGACCGCTGGCGTTGTTGTACAGCTCCGCCGCGGACCCGCGCGCCTGCTTCAACGTGTCGTGAATATAGACGTTGGTCCAGCGCACCGTGTTTTCGCCAAACTCGAGGCCCAGCCCGATCAGCGCGTTGGCGACGATGCGATTGTCGGTCAGCAGCGTACGGAAGTCGTTGCGCAGCGTGCCGTCCGCCGACACGCTGTCCTGCTGTACCGCCGATCGCGTGCGGAAGGTGTTGCTGGCGCTGAGCGACGCGATCACGCCGAGGCGCGACGACCCGATGTCGTAGACCGAGCCGCCGCTGATCTCGCCCGACCAGTTCGCCGGCAGCTGGTTGTTGCGCTGGAGCAGCGTCGTCGAGGCGTTGGACAGTTGCGCGACCTGCGCGGCCGGGATGATACCGCTGCCCTTCGGGGCGTTGCGGATAAACGCGGGCACCTTGCGCGTGCCATCGTCATAGCCGATCCAGTCCGCGCCACCGCCGTAATAGGTGTAGCCGAGTTCGCTGGTCGTCGAATCGTCGGCCGCGATCGATCCGCCCACTTGGACGAAATTCTTGTCGGGAATCGCCTTGGTCGTCAGGTTGATGACGCCGCCGCCGAATTCGCCCGGATAGTTCACCGAATAGGTCTTCTGGACCAGCGCCGATCCGACGATCGTCGTCGGGAAGATGTCGAGCGGCACCGACCGGCGCAGCGGCTCGGGCGACGGCAGCGGCGATCCGTTGAGCAGCGACGACGAATAACGATCGCCCAGGCCGCGCACGTAGACGAAACCACCGCCGACGACCGACAGGCCGGTGACGCGGGTCAGCGCGCCGGCGATGTCGCCCTCGCCCGTGCGCGCGATGTCGGCGGTCGACAGGACCGAGACGATCTGCGGCGTCGCGCGGACGACGTTGGGGATGTTGCGGCCGACGACGACGATATCCGCGCCATCGCCATTCATGCCGGGTGCGGACACCTCGACGGGTGCCTCCTGCTGATCGGTCGAGGTCGGCGCCGCACTCTGCGGGTCGGCCGCGCCGCTCGGGCTGGCGGTCGCGGGCGTCGAGGTCTGCGCCGGGGCGCCGGCGCCATTGGTCTGCGCCAGCGCGGCCGGCGCCACCAACGTGGTGGAAAGAAGAAGAAGGGTGGCGAAAGCGTGCCGCTGCGACATGACCGTCAATCCCGGACAGGAGGCTGTAGATACAGGTGTCCGGGGCGGCGTTGCCGCCACCCCGGAACCGATGCTGGCTGGGGACGGGTGCGTCCCCACCGCATCAGCGGCCCTGGCAGGCGAAGTAGATCGAGTTGAACGTCGGCGGGCCGAAGTCCTGCAGCGTGTCGTCCTTCGGCCGGATCGTCGTGCGGCCGCCGCTGGTCTGCTCGCCGGCGACGAGGTTGATGCAGGCGACGTTGCTCACCGTCTTCACGATGCCGTTGACGTAGCGCATGTCCGACCCGCCACGCTGACGGATCGCAGCCGGCGCCAGCGCGGTCTGGATGAAGGTGAAGTTGGCGTAGGTCGAGAAGGTGCGCGGCAGCAGATCCTCGGCGTTGTTCGAGTCGATCTCGGTCGAGAAGCTGTCGACCGTCGCGCCGCCGACGCGCTGCGCCGCGATCATGAACTGCATGAAGCCGCGATAGCCGTTGTCGATGTCGAAGCCGTCGTCGTCGGCGCCGGTGACCGCGATGTACTTGATGTTGGTGTTGCCGCCGAAGATCTCGATGCCGTCATCCGCCGAATTGTGGCTCTGGATATGGTCGATGATCGTGCCCGAGCCGGTGCCGCCCAGCGTCAGGCCCTGCAGTTCGTTGCCGTCGCTGATCGCGATGCCCGAATAGCGGATCTGGACGTAGGACATCTGGCCCGACGAGTCGCCCGTGGTCGGCCCGCCGTAGAAGCGGCCGGTAACGCCCTCGATCGCCTGCTGGCAGGTGGTCGAGCTGCCCGCCGCATTGTTCGGGCCGGTGCCGCTGGCGCACACGCCGGTCGGCGCACGGCCGAGCAGGATGATGCCGCCCCAATGGCCCTGGCTGGTTTCCGATTCGCCGGTCGCCGAGGTCACGTTCTGCTGCGAGGTGAAGATGATCGGCGCGTCGCGCGTGCCGATCGCCACCAGCTTCGAACCGCGGTTGACCAGCAGCAGGTCGTTGGTCGCCTCATTGGCGTTGGAGAAGACGGTCACGCCCGCCTCGATCGTCAGCGTCGCGCCGGTGCCGCCGGTCGAGCCCAGATCGGTGCCCACTTCGGTCTGGCCGGTCAGGCGATAGGCGATGCCGGGTATGCGTGGCAGGGTCAGGCTGGTGGTGATCGCCTGCGGGATGTCGCACACCTTGAAGCCGCCGACCGTCGCCGCGGTCGCGGTGCCGCTGCCACCGGTCGCGGTGACCGTGCCCGTCGGGCAGGCGGTGCCGCTCGCCAGCGTGCCGATCGCCGGCACCGCGGTGCAGCGCGCGCCCGACCCGCCGAATTCCGCCGCGGTCGAGTTGCAGGTCCAGCCTTGGAAGCTCGTGTCGCTCGGGCCGTTCAGGGCACCGACGTAATTGGTGCTGGTGAAGAAGCTGTTGATCGACGACGGGTCGGTCGCGGTGGTCAGCGACGTCGACGAGACGGGGTAGACGCCGTTCAGCTGCGCGCCGGTGCCGTTGATGTTGTTGTTGCTGCCCGCATTCACGATCGCCAGCTGTTCGTCGGCGGTGATCGAGATGCCGTTCACCGTGGTGACGGCGGCGAACTGCGCCGCGGTGATCGCGCTGGGCGTCGGCGTGGGGGCGGTCGGCGTCGGCGTCGGAGCCGGCTGCACGATCGTCACGCTGCCCGCGCCGGGCGAGGCGACGTTGTCCGCGCCGCCGCAGCCGGCAAGCGCGAGGCAGGCGGCGGACGTCATGAGGAATTTGCCGTAGCGCGTGGTGGTCGCCATGATCGAAATGCTCCCGGTCGATATGCGTTGTCGCGAAGTCGGGCTGCGTGCCCGCGATCGACCAAGGTTCCCCCGTTCGCCGATCCCTGAAGCGGCGGTTAGGCGCGTTGAATGACGCCATCGTGAGGATTTCGAGACGGTTCCGTTACGATGATGCGACGGTTTCGTGACACTGCCGACGGGGTGCGGCGCTAGCTAAGCGATTAATATGCCTACAGTTGATGACCAATAAGGGGGGAGCCGCCGACGTATCTCGGCAAGCCGCTCTCCTGCGTAAACGCCCCCTCCACCACGCCCTCCGGGCGCGGTCCCCCTCCCCCGCTAAAGCGAGGGAGGACTTTTGACGCATGTCAGTCCTCCCCCGCCAGGGGGAGGTGGCAGCGCACAGCGCTGACGGAGGGGAGGACACGGCCAGCTCGCCGATCCACGACACCCCAAACGCCACAAACGCCCGACAAACAAAACGGGCGCCCTCCCCACGGAGGACGCCCGTCGCATCATGCGAGAAGCGTGCGCTTACTTCTCGCCGTTGTCCTTCACGCCGACGGCGGGAACCGAGATCGTTTCCTTCTCGGTCTTCACCTTGGGCACTTCGACCGTCTTTTCGGTGGTGCCGACGACAACTTCCTTCGAATCGAGATCGACCTTCGGCAGCGAACCGCCCTTGGCGCTGACGTCGACCGACGGCAGCGAGCCTTCCTTCGTGACCTTGGCGCTCCAGAAGCCGGTCGCGAACAGCAGGCCGACGATCACGAGCGCGACGACCGCGACGATCGCCAGCACACGGCCTGCACCGCCGCGACGTTCCACCACGACGCGCTGTCCGGTCCGATCGGTCGTATAGTCCACCATCACCACTCTCCCTGAAATGTGAAGGCGTTAAAGCGCACGGGCCCCGCATTGTTCCCGAGGCGCAACGACAAAATGACAGGGATATGACACGAACGGGCAACAGGGCCGGCGCGTGATCGCCTCGCGGCCCGACGGACGCAGCGCACCAAAAAGCCCGCCGGTCGATGCGACCTGGCGGGCTGATATGGTGGGCGCGACAGGGATTGAACCTGTGACCCCACCCGTGTGAAGGGTGTGCTCTACCGCTGAGCTACGCGCCCGAAACAGTTCGGAGGCGGGCCTTTAGGGGGCGGCGTGGCCCCCTGTCCAGTGCAAAATCCTTGCGCGAAAAAATTTGCGCCCGAATATCGCCCCGCCCGCTGGGATCAGTTGACCGAATCCTTCAGGCCCTTGCCGGCCTTGAACTTGGGCTGGCTGGATGCCTTGATCGTCATCGGCTCGCCGGTGCGCGGGTTGCGGCCCGTCGACGCCTTGCGCTTCGACACCGAAAAGGTGCCGAACCCGACCAGGCGCACTTCGTCGCCCTTCTTGAGGCTTGCGGAGATCGCGTCGAACACCGCTTCGACCGCCTTGACCGCATCGCCCTTGGCGAGGCCCGACATGTCCGCGACAGTCGCGATCAATTCCTGCTTGTTCATCGAGTTACTGCCCCCTTTGGCATGAGCGTCAGAATCATTGCCCCGCCGGAACAACGAATAACGCTGTCGCGGCCGGGCATGTCAAATGATTATGGCCGCGTCCTCTCCGACGCGGCCGTTCGATAGCGTTAATACACGGACCCTAAGGGTCGCCAAGTGCTCAGTGATGCAACTCGCCGCCCGCGGGCGCAACCCCTGTCGGGGGCAGCGCTGCAAGTTCGTCGGCGTCGGTCCAATCGATCGCCTCCAGCGGCTCGGTCAACGCGAGCGTCAGCACCTCGTCGACATGGCTGACCGGAACGATGGTCAGGCCATCCTTCACGTTCTGCGGGATGTCGGCGAGATCCTTCTCATTCTCCTGCGGGATCAGCACCGTGGTGATGCCGCCGCGCAGCGCCGCGAGCAGTTTCTCCTTCAGGCCCCCGATCGGCAGCACGCGGCCGCGCAGCGTCACCTCGCCGGTCATCGCGACGTCCTTCTTCACCGGCACGCCGGTCAGCGTCGACACGATCGACGTGACGAGGCCGATGCCCGCCGACGGCCCGTCCTTCGGAACCGCACCCTCAGGCAGGTGGATGTGGATGTCCTTGCGATGGAACAGCGAGGGCTTGATGCCATAGCTGGGGCTGCGCGCCTGGACGAAGCTGAACGCGGCCTGCACCGATTCCTTCATCACGTCGCCCAGCTTGCCGGTGGTCTTCACCGCGCCCTTCCCCGGCACCGTCACGCTCTCGATCGTCAACAGCTCGCCGCCGACCTCGGTCCAGGCAAGGCCCGTCACCGCGCCGATCTGATGTTCGGTTTCGCTGAGGCCATGACGATACTTCTGCACGCCCGCGAATTCGTGAAGGTTGTCCGGCGTGATCGTGACGCTGCTCGCCTTGCCCTCCAGGATCTGGCGCAGTGCCTTGCGCGCGAGCTTGGCGATCTCGCGCTCCAGCGTGCGCACGCCGGCCTCGCGGGTGTAGCGCTGGATGAGCGCGCGCAGCCCCTCTTGCGTCAGCGTGAACTCGCCCGCCTTCAGGCCATGCGCCTCGATCTGCTTCTCGACCAGATGGCGTTCGGCGATCTCGACCTTCTCATCCTCGGTATAGCCCTCCAACCGGATGATCTCCATGCGGTCGAGCAGCGGCTGCGGCAGGTTGAGCGTGTTCGCGGTACACACGAACATCACGTCGCTCAGGTCGATATCGATCTCGAGATAATGATCGTTGAACTTGCCGTTCTGTTCGGGGTCGAGCACCTCAAGCAGCGCCGACGCCGGATCGCCACGGAAATCCTGGCCCAGCTTGTCGATCTCGTCGAGCAGGAACAGCGGGTTCGACGTGCCCGCCTTCTTCAGGTTCGTCACGATCTTGCCCGGCAGCGAGCCGATATAGGTCCGGCGATGGCCGCGAATCTCGGCCTCGTCGCGCACGCCGCCCAGCGACTGGCGGATGAACTCGCGCCCGGTCGCCTTGGCGATCGACTTGCCGAGGCTGGTCTTGCCGACGCCCGGCGGGCCGACGAGGCACAGGATCGGCCCCTTCAGCTTGTTGGTGCGCGCCTGCACGCCGAGATATTCGACGATCCGGTCCTTCACCTTTTCCAGCGCATAGTGATCCTCGTCCAGCACCGCCTGCGCGGCGGCGATGTCCTTCTTGATCTTGCTCTTCTTGCCCCACGGCAGGCCGAGCAGCACGTCGAGGTAATTGCGCACGACGGTCGCCTCGGCACTCATCGGTGCCATGGTCTTCAGCTTCTTGAGTTCGCCCGTCGCCTTCGCGCGCGCTTCCTTGCTGAGCTTGAGCGTCGCGATCTTCTGGGTCAGCTCGGCGATCTCGTCGCCGTCGCCCTCGTCGTCGCTATTCCCCAGCTCGCGTTGAATCGCCTTCAACTGCTCGTTGAGGTAATATTCGCGCTGCGTCTTCTCCATCTGGCGCTTGACGCGGCTCTTGATCTTCTTCTCGACGTGCAGGACGCCGAGCTCGCCTTCCATCAGCGCATAGGCCATCTCGAGCCGCTTGACCGGATCGAGCTCGACCAGCAGCGCCTGCTTGTCGGCGACCTTGACCTGGACGTTGGCCATCAGCGCGTCGGACAGCTTCGCCGCCTCGACCAGCTCGCCCAGCTGCTGCGCGGTTTCCGCCGGCAGTTTCTTGTTGAGCTTGGCGTAGGTTTCGAACTGCTCGACCGCCGAGCGCATCAGCGCCTCGACCTCGATGCCCTCGGCTACGCGCTCTTCCAGGATCTCGATCGTCGACTGCAGATAGCCATCCGCCTCGGACAGCTCGACCAGCCGTCCGCGCGCCTTGCCCTCGACCAGCACGCGCACGGTGCCGTCGGGCAGCTTCAGCAGCTGCAGCACGGTCGCGGTGACGCCGACCTCATACAGGTCCTCGCGCGCCGGATCGTCCTGCGCGGGGTCGAGCTGCGCGACGAGGAAGATTTCCTTGTCGGCGTTCATCGCCGCTTCCAGCGCCGCGACCGATTTGTCGCGGCCGACGAACAGCGGCACGATCATGTGCGGGAAAACGACAATATCGCGCAGGGGAAGGACGGGAAATAGGGTCATGGATACTCCGACGCCGCCCGATACCGGGGCGGCCTTGTCGCCTATATGGGGTGGCTTGCGATAGGCATCAATCGTTACGGGTCGGTATGCAAGCCTGAGCAGTCGATCGGGTTCGGGCCAATCGCTTTCGTGGCAATCGCGTCAGGCCGCTCGCTTCGGACTTGTCATCGCCCGGCCCAGCGTGGAAACCGGCGCTCGCCTGTCCCCAGGGAGAAACCGATGTCGCCACGCCTGCCCTTCGCTGCCCTGCTGCTCCTGTCGACGGGGGGCCACGCTGCGGAAAAGGGCATGCCGCCGATCACCGCGCAGACCGCTTTGTCCGGCGGCCCGCTCGATCCCGCGCAGAAGAAGGTGACGCTCGACACCGCCGATCTCGCGATCGAGGTCGATCCGGTGCGCGAGGTGATCAACGGCACCGCGACGCTCACCTTCACCGCGCGCGACCGGATCAACAAGCTGGTCGTCGATCTCGACAAGAATTTCACCGTCACGGCCGTACAGGTCGACGGCGTCGATGCGGGGTTCAGCAACCCCGAAGGCCGGATGACGATCACGCTCGCCAAAAAGGCGGCGAAGGACGCCAAGCTCACCGTCAAGATCGTCTACGGCGGCCGCCCGCACACCGCGGTGCGCGCGCCCTGGGATGGCGGCTTCGTCTGGGCGAAGACGCCCGACGGACAGCCGTGGATCGCGACCGCGGTGCAGATGGAGGGCTGCGATCTCATCTGGCCCTGCATCGATTACCCGACCTACGAACCGCAGAAGGTGACGCTGCACATCACCGTGCCCAAGGGGCTGTCGGCGCCGTCGAACGGCAAGCTGCTCGGCGTCGATCGCCTCGACGACGGCCGCTCGACGTGGAACTGGGAGGCGAAGCACCCGAACCTCTACGGCATCGCGCTGAACGTCGGGCCGTACGAACAGATCGCCGGCACCTACAAGAGCCGCTTCGGCAACGAGATCCCGATGTTTTATTGGTATCTGCCCGGTGAAAAGGAAAAAGCGGAGAAACTCTTCGCCGAATTCGCCCCGACGATCGACTTCTACGAATCGACCGTCGGCCCCTACCCCTGGGCGGATGAAAAGGTCGGCGTGGTCGAGACCCCGCACAAGGGCATGGAGCACCAGACGATCAACGCTTATGGCAACAATTACGCCAAGGCGCCCGAGGGGTTCGACTGGCTGTTCCAGCATGAATTCGGTCACGAATGGTTCGCCAACCAGCTCACCGCGAGCAACTGGGACGACTTCTGGCTGCACGAAGGCTTCACCGCCTACATGCAGCCGCTCTACGGCCGCTGGCGCGAGGGCGATGGCCGCTACACCGCGATGATGCTGGCGAGCCGCCCGGCGATCCTGAACGAATCGCCCCTCGTCACCGGCAAGCCGCAGGCCGCCGAAGAGGTGTATGAGAAAGCGCCCGGCCGCGGCAGCGACATCTACAACAAGGGATCGTGGGTCCTCCACACGCTGCGCAACGCCGTCGGCGACGCAGCCTTCGGCGAAATCCTGCGTCGCGAGGTCTATGGCCGCCCCGATCCGGCGCCCGGCAATTTTACGCCGCAGTTCCGGACGACGCCCGAATTCATCGCGATCGTCAATCAGGTGACCGGGCAGGACTGGCAGTGGTTCTTCGACACCTACCTCTATCAGGCCGCCTTGCCGAAGCTTGTGGTCAACCGCAACGCGACGCAGCTGACGCTGAAATGGGTCGCCCCGACCGGCAAGCCCTTCCCGCTCCCCATCGAGGTCGCGGTGGACGACGTCGTGCGCAAGGTGCCGATGACCGGCGGCCTCGCGACGATCACGGTCCCGGCGGGCGCGCATATCGTCGTCGACCCGATGTCCCGCGTGCTGAAGCAGGACGACGCAGTGGATGCCTATCAGGCGTGGAAGAAAGACCAGGCAAACAAGTAACGTACGCAAATCCTCCCCTGCTTTTGCAGGGGAGGGGGACCGCGGCCGAAAGGCCGTGGTGGAGGGGCAGCCACACGCGATGCCGCCTGCGGCGGCGCCTCCACCCCCCGGCTGCGCCGGGCGGTCCCCCTCCCCGCAGAGCGGGGAGGAATTAGACAGGTATCCCCCATGCTCCTCCTCGCCCTGCTCGCCGCCGCCGCCGCACCGCTCCCCAAGAAGGGCGAGCCCGCGATCACGCCCCTCACCCAGACGTCCGGCGGCGTCCGCCCCGCCGAACAACTCGCGCTCCGCTTCGACCATGCCGACCTCACCTTCGAGGTGCTGCCCGACACCGAAACCCTCAACGGAATCGCGACGCTGCGCTTCACCGCCACCGCGCCCGTCGCCACGCTGCTGATCGATCTCGACCGCAACCTGCCCGTCACCGCGATCACCATCGACGGCGCCGCCCTGACGCCGACGAGTTGGTCGAATCCCGAAGGGCGCCTCGCCATCCGCCTGCCGCGCGCGCTAAACGCGGGAGACAGCGTCACCGCGCGCATCGTCTACGGCGGCCAGCCGCACGTCGCGGTGCGCGCGCCCTGGGACGACGGGATGGTCTGGTCGAAGACGCCCGACGGTCGCACCTGGTTCGCGACCACATCCGAAGGCTATGGCTGCGACCTGTTCTGGCCGTGCCTCGACTTTCCGACCGGCGAACCCGCGCTGGTCGATATCCACATCATCGTACCCAAGGGCTTGAAGGCGCCCTCCAACGGTCGCCTGATCGGCATCGATACCCTGCCCGACGGGCGCACCCGTTGGAACTGGCGAACGCGCAACCCCAACACCTACGCCATCGCGCTCAACGTCGGGCCGTATGAAGAGATCAGCGGCACCTACAAAAGCCGTTTCGGCAACACGATCCCCATGTCCTACTGGTATCTGCCCGGCGAGAAGGCGCAGGCCGAACGCCTCTTCGCCGAATTCGCGCCGACGCTCGATTTCTTCGAAACCATGGTCGGCCCCTATCCCTTCGGCGACGAAAAGGTCGGCGTCGTCGAAACCCCGCACAAGGGGATGGAGCACCAGACGATCAACGCCTACGGCAATGATTACGCCAAGACGCTGGAGGGCTTCGACTGGCTGTTCCAGCACGAATTTTCCCATGAATGGTTCGCCAACCAGCTCACCGCCGCCAATTGGGACGATTACTGGCTGCACGAGGGCTATGGCACCTACATGCAGCCTGCCTACGGTCAGTGGCGCGAAGGCCGCGCGCGCTACGACGCGATGATGCAGGCCGAACGCGACAAGATCGTGAACGCCCAGCCGATCGTGAAGGGCAAGGTCCTGACCGAAGAAGAGGTGTACGAACCCGACAAGGGCGGCGCGGGCCAGGACATCTATTACAAGGGATCGTGGATGCTCCACACCCTGCGCGGGCTGATCGGCGACGACGCTTTCTGGAGGATCACGCGCCTTGCGGTATACGGTCGCCCCGATCCGCGCCCCGGCAATTTCCACCCCCGTTTCGGTTCGACCGCGGAATATGAGGCGCTCGTCCGGCAGGTGACGGGCAAGGACTATCGCTGGTTCTTCGACGTCTATCTGCGCCAGGCAGCTCTACCGGACCTCGTCGAAACGCGCGCCGGCGACCGCGTAACCTTCGCGTGGACCGTGCCCGGCGGCGGCGCCTTCCCCATGCCGATCGACGTACAAATCGGCACCACCACCACGCGCCCGCCGATGACCGACGGCCGCGGCACGCTTACTATTCCGGTCGGCACCCACTACATCGTCGATCCCGACGCAAAAGTCCTGCGGCGCAGCGTCGCGGTAGAGGAGATGAGGGCATGGCGACCGACGCACGGCGCGCGCTGATGGGCAGCCTCTGGCCCGCCCGCGCGGCAGAGATGGCGGCGATCTTCATGGTCGGCGACGGCCTGATCGGACTTGCCCAACCCGATCGCCATGTCGATTTATGGAAGGATGCGGCGCTGGGCGCAGAGCGCGTGGTCCGACCGTTCGTCGGCCATCCGGCCCGTCGCCGGGTCTACGCTGTCGCGCAGATCGCCGCCGGACTGTGGCTCGCCAGTCGCCAGCGCCCCAAGCCTATCCGCGACTGAGCGGCAGCGCGGGCAGCGGCATCGGCGTCGCGTCGCCGTAGAGGTGCGATACGTCAGCCTTCCACCCCTTCAGGCAGGTCACGGCCTTGCCCTCGCACACCGGCATCGTGACCAGTCGCACCCAACGGCGCCCGCCATCGACCGGTCGAATCGCGATATCGAGCGTGAAGCCGCGCCGATGGCGGATCGCATGGGCGCGCAGCCGCTCCATCGCCGCCCGCGACGATTCCTCGTACAGCGTCACCACCTCTTCGCGCTGCGGATGATGGTCGGCCGGATAGCCGAACAGGCGGCGCACGTCCGTGCCCCAATCGAGCCGCTGCCCGGCCAGTTCGCAGCTCCACGCGTTCGCGGACGTGTCGAGCCGAGCACGAACCGGGTCGGATGGCGCGCGGTCCAGTTCGATCACACGCCCCAGATCGAAGCGATCGGCCATCCAAAGGGGCCAGCTGTGGTGAAGCGGTAAAGGCTCGGTCGGGATCACGCGCGGCGGCTCCTATACCTCTGCGCGCTAACCCAAATTGCACTAACGGCTGGTTACCACCTTTTACGGAAGCCGTTCGGTGGGTTCGACGCCCCACAGGTGCGATACCTCGATATAGCCCGCCTGCCCCTTGACGTCGAAACGGCACCAGCCATTGCCGCATTCGCTCAGCCGCCCGACAACGCCCGGGGCCGCGCGCCACGACAGGCCGGCGCCGGCGGACGGCTGCGCCCGCATATCGGCGGGTTGCTGGCCACGCACGATGCCGGTGCGGCGTTCGCTGAGCAGCGCCGCCAGCATCCAGCCCTGCGTGCCGTCCGGGTCTTCCACCTTGCGCCACTGTTTAAAGACGGCGACCACACGCACGGGCAGATCGGCGCGCTGATACAGCCAACTCGCCGGATAGGTCTTGTCCGGCCCGGTCCGCATCCGCGCGCGGCCTGCGTTGATCGAGGCGTAATATGGCAATGTCTTCTTGGCGTCGGCCGCCAGCGCGCCGCCTTCGATAGCGACCGCCGCCAGCACCGCTGCCGCCCAGATCCGATGGCGCATCGTCACTGTCCCTTTTTCTCGTATATCCTCTCTCTAGCGCCACCGCGCGCGGTGGCAACGATGCGTTGACGTTCGCCCGCGCCTTCGCCAAGCCGGACGCGCGATGCCAGATACCAGCCCCCGTCCGCCGGCGCCGCGCGCGCCCCGCGTGATCGTCACGCGCGAGTTGACCGACTCGATCATGACGCGGCTGGAGGATCTGTTCGACACGACGAACAACCGCGGCGATGCGCCGATGACGCGCGATCAACTCGCTGCGGCGATGGCCGACTGCGACGTGCTGGTCCCCACCGTCACCGACGAGATCGACGCGGCGTTGATCGAAGGCGCCGGCGACCGGCTGCGTTTGATCGCCAATTACGGCGCAGGCGTGAACCATATCGCCCTAAAGGCGGCACGCGCCCGCGGCATCATCGTCACCAATACGCCGGGCGTGCTGACCGAAGACACGGCGGACATGGCGATGGCCTTGATCGTGTCCGTCCCCCGCCGGCTGGCAGAGGGCGAGAAGCTCGTCCGGTCGGGCGAATGGCATGGCTGGAGCCCCGGCGGCATGCTGGGCCGGCGCATCGGCGGCAAGGCGCTGGGCATCGTGGGCATGGGCCGAATCGGCCAGGCGGTCGCGCGTCGTGCCCGCGCCTTTGGCCTGTCGATCCATTATCACAACCGCCGCCGCCTGCCCGCGGTGGTCGAGGCGGACCTGGGCGCGACCTTCCACGCCGATCTCGACGACCTGCTCGGGCTCGCTGACATCGTCACGATCCATACGCCGCTCAACACCGACAGCCGCGACCTGATCGACGCGCGGCGTATCGGTCTGATGCGGCCGCACGTCTATCTGATCAACACCTCGCGCGGTGGCATCGTCGACGAAGTCGCGCTGGTCGATGCGCTGGAGGCGGGTCGGCTCGCCGGAGCGGGCCTCGACGTCTGGGAGCACGAACCGCGGATCGATCCGCGCCTGCTCGCGCTGCCCAATGTGGTGATGACGCCGCACATGGGCTCGGCGACACTTGAAGGGCGGCAGGCGTCGGGCGAGCGGGTCATTCAGAACATCCGCATGTGGGCGGACGGCCACCGCCCGCCCGATCAGGTGCTCGACGGCTGGGTCTGACGCCTCCCGCGCGAATGTAACAAATCGTGATATTTCATGGGGTCGCGCAACCTTTGCTGCGCGGCAACATTGAACGCGGCACCCCATTTGACAGGATGCCTAACCCATGACGCTCAAGCCGATCGCCGCCACGCTCCTTCTCCTCGGCACCGCTGCCGGCCTGTCGGCCTGCTCGACGCTCAAAGGTGCAGGTATCGGCGCGGCGGGTGGCGCAGGTGTCGCTGCGGCAACGGGCGGCAGCGTCGAAAAGGGGGCCGCGGTCGGTGGCACGGCCGGCGCCGTGGTCGGCACCGTCGCCAACTAACCTTATGGAGCGGGGGTCGAGCCTCAACCCGGCTCCCGCTCCTCCAACGCCGCGGCCCGCCTCAGGTCCTTAGCCCGCCCCATGCGGCGCAGCAGCGCGATCAGCTCGGATCGTGCCGGCACGAAGAGCGTCGTATCGCGTACGGCGATCGCCCCCCGCGTTTCAGGCTGCACCGGCCACCATCCCTGCGGACCGGCGATGGCGAAGCCTGCCATGATCTCCACAGGCACGTCCGCGCCCTGCCACACGGCAAAGATATCCGATCGGAAGAGCGGGTCCGGTGGCTTCGCCAGCGGCGCTATCCCGGCCGCCGCCAGCACTGCGGCAACATCCGCGCGATCGATCAGGACATCGATGTCGTGAACGTCGCCGGCCTCCGCTCCATGCAACACGACCGCGCCGCTGCCGATGATCCACCACGGATGGAGCGCCGGCCGCATCAGTTGCGCGACATCAGCCAGCGCCGCGGCCACCCTTGGCGTCATGTGGGCGTGCCGTCGTCCGTCTCGAACAGCGTCAACGCACGCTCGCCGATGCCGAATTCCGGCCAGCACGCACGCCACGCGGCCAGGTGCGGCGTCACGAAATGTCGCTCCAGCGCAGCGCGATCCCGCCAGCGCTCCGCGACATGGATCAGCCCCGGCTCAAGCACGTCCTCTGCGTAGCTATAGCCAAGGCATCCGTCCTCGGCCCGGCTCGCCTCCACCATCGCGCGCATCGCCGGACGCGCCGCCGCCAGCCGGTCGGCGGGCAGGCGGATCGTCCCGGCGATCAGCAGCACGATCAGTCGCCGGTCAGGATGCGGTCGACCAGCTGCTTCACGGACGGCACGAAGCCGTTCGAATAGAAGGGATCGCGCTTGAAGTTATAGGCGGCGTGACCGGCGAACATCAGGTTCTGGTCGACGTCGCCACCGTGCGCGATGTCCTGCAGCGTCTTCTGAATGCAGAAGCTGCGCGGGTCGGCGAGGCGACCGGTCGAATTCGTCTCGGTATCCGCCCAGCTCGAGAAGGCGCATTGCGACAGGCAGCCCATGCAGTCCGCCTGATCCTTGCGGATGATGCCCTTTTCGGTCGGCGTCACAAAAACCAGCGTATTGTCCGGCGTCTTCAGCGCATCGGTATAGCCTTCGCCGAACCACTGGCGCGCACGCAGCAGGTCGTTGCGCGTCACCCAGAAGTTCTTGCCCTTCACGCCCACGTCGAGCTGGAAGACGTGGTCGCCCGCCTCCTGGGTCGAGAAGGCGATCTGGCGTTCGGACCGCGCCTCCAGGTTACGCAGGAACGGGTTGCGTACCGCGGACGAATAGAAGCCCGTCGGCGAGAAGCGATGCAGCAGGACGTCGCCTTCCTCGATCTGCGTCAGGCGGGCTTTCCACTCTTCGGGAATCGGGCTTTCCTGCGTCAGCAGCGGGCGCGTGCCATATTGGAAGGCGATGGTGCCGAGCTCGGGATTGTCGATCCAGTCGTTCCAGTCGCGCAAATACCAGACGCCCCCGGCCATCACGATCGGCGTGCTGTCGGGGATGCCGCCTTCGCGCATCACGCTGCGGAGCTCGGCGACGCGCGGGTACGGGTCCTGCGGCTTCAGCGGGTCTTCGGCGTTGGACAGGCCGTTATGGCCGCCGGCCAGCCACGGGTCCTCGTACACCACCGCCGCCAGCCAGTTCGCCGCCTTCGAATAGGCGCGCTTCCACAGCGCGCGGAAGGCACGGCCCGACGAGACGATCGGCAGGTACGACACTTCGTACGACGCCGCGATCTCGCTGAGCTTATAGGGCATGCCCGCGCCGCAGGTGACGCCCGCCACCATGCCACGGGTCCGCTCCAGCACGCCGTGCAGCACACGCTGCGCGCCGCCCATTTCCCACAAGACGTTGATATTGATCGCGCCCTTGCCGCCCGCGATCTCGAACGCGCGCTTGACCTGCTGGACGGCGCCTTCGATGGCATATTCGATCAGCTCTTCATGGCGGGCACGCCGCGTCAGCGCACGATAGACCTGCGGGATGATCTTGCCTTCGGGATCGTAGCTGTCGGCATTGACCGCCGAGACGGTGCCGATCCCGCCCGCCGCGGCCCAGGCACCCGCGGAGGCATGGTTGGTCGCGGCGACACCCTTGCCGCCCTCGACCAGCGGCCAGACCTCACGGCCATTGTACACGATCGGCTTCAGGCCCTTGAACACGGAAAATCCAACCTCGCTGGGAACAAATCCCGCCGGCTATACAAGATGAACGCGGCGAAGCGAAGAAAATGCAACGTGTGCTAGCCGCATGCACCACCGGACCTGCGGCAGGCTTAGGCGGCGGTTAACCCGATTGCGGCAGAGAGGCGCGACACGACACGTCTTCTTATGCCGAGGGATCATCGACCCATGGGGGTTCTCGACACTCTGATCGCGCCCAAGCGCACGCCCCGTTCCCGCAAGCCTGCCCCCATGCCGCTGCCCAGCGGTCCGCTCGACGCGCTGCTGTCCGGCCAGTTCGCCGCTTTGGGCTATGCGGCGGGCGCGGTGCCGCATGGCGGCGCCACCGGATCGGCGTGGTCACGCGGCTATGTGCTGGGTGCCGCCTGCGCCTCGCTTCAGCACCGCCCGGCGGCTCCGGTCACCGATCGCGAATGCTTCGCCACCGCGCTCGCCGCCTTTGCCAGCGCCTATGGCAAGGATCAGGCGCGCGACATTCTCGCCGGCACGGTCGAGGCGGCCGAAGCCCAGGAACCGGAGGTCGAGGACGGCCTGCTTCAAGGCGCGAGCGATCTCGCCCTGCTCGCCCATGGCGAGGCCGATCCGGCAACGCTCGCCTTCGTGACACGCAACGCGGTGGACCTGACGGAAATTTGATCGCCGAAGACGGATTACTCTTCGGCGTAGCGGATCATTCCTCCCCCGCCAGGGGGAGGTGGCATGCCGTAAGGCATGACGGAGGGGGAGGTCAGGGCAGCGCTTCGTTATTAGGGACGTTGCTGTCCGCCCCCTCCGTCACCGCCTTCGGCGCCGCCACCTCCCCCTGGCGGGGGAGGAATGGGAACGCGACTTCGCATTTTTATCCGAACTACCCCAGCGCGCCCGGACGCCCCAACGCGTCCGCATACAGCGTCCGGTAAAGCGCGATCATCGTATCCGCATCGTAATCGGCGCGCGCCTTGGCCTGATTGGCTGCGCCGACCCGCCGGCGCAATGCGGCATCCGACACGAGGGCCTGCAACGCATCGCGCAGCAGTACCTCGTCGCCTCCGGTGACGAAGGGCGCATTCTCCGCCGCGACCATGCGTGGCACGTCGCCCACCGGCGTGCTGACGATCGGGAGGCCTGCTGCCATCCCCTCGACGACGCTGATCGGCAATTGCTCGCTTTTCGACGACAGCGCCATGACGTCGAACTGCCCGACGAAGCGATACGGCCGGTCGAGGAAGCCGGGCAGCACCAGCCGCTCGGCGATACCCATCGCCTTGGCCGCGGCGAGGATCGCGTCTCGCTCGGGCCCTTCGCCGACGATCACCAGCTTGAACCGACCGCTCAGGCCGCCGCAGGCGCGCACCAGCAGCGGCAGGTTCTTCACCTCGCGCAGGCCCGCCAGACTGCCAATCACCACGTCGCGGGGATCGCGCAGGAAGCCGGGGATCGCGCGCAATTCGGGCTTTTGCGTGTAGCGCGCCGTGTCGATGCCGTTGGCGATGCGGTGCACGCGGCCGGCCGGCTGTTTCCACGTCGTGCGCGCAATGCCTTCCAACACCTCCGACGGGACGACCAAGGCATGCGCCGCCCCCAAGGCCATGCGGCGATAGACGTTGCGTTCGATCTTCAGTCCGCCCGCCTCGTCGGCGTTGAACCCGTCTTCGTGGTGGACCAGCGGCGGCATGCCCTTGGGGAAGACGCGGCGCGCCATCACCCCGTCGATCGCGCCCCAATTATAGGTCAGCACCAGATCGAAGCGCCGCATGTAGCGCGCCAGCGCCTCATAGCGCGCGACCGATGGCCGCCCGGTCAGCGACGGCGGGTCCTGCGCGATCTCGTAGCGGATGCCCTTGGCGATCTGGGCGCGCGCGCCGAGTTGATCGGGCATGCCACTGACGATCGTGTGCCGCGCCGCGTCGCCGAAGGCGTTCATCAGGCGCACCGCGCGCGCTTCCTTGCCGCCCAGGCTGAAGCTGGAATGCAGGTGGAGGATATGGACCGGCTGGTGCATCGCGCCGGGCTGTACCCCGTTCGCATCGCCGACGAAACCGCTTTGCCCCAGCGAATCGCGATCAGCGCAGCGGCAGCATCCGCCGTTCGACGATCGACCGCCACGCCCATTCCACCGGCGCGATGCGGAAGTGGCAGACATAGACGTTCGCGCCCCACAGCAGCAGCGCGTTCACGGCCAGCGCCACCGCCATCATCGCCGTCCAGTCGAGTCGACCGTACAGCCCCAGCCCGATCGGCGAGAAGATCAACCACGACACGATCAGCGTCTGCGCGACATAGAGCGTCAGCGCGGTCCGGCCGGCCGCGACGAACGGCTGCAACAGCCGCCGCCCCCGCGCCCCCTGTACCGCCAGCATCACCGCGGCGAGATGCCCCATCGTCATTGCCAGCCGGGCGAAATCCTCCCACAGCCAGGCGACGTCGAACCCGCCCCCCAGGCGGGTCGCTTCCCACCCGCCGTACAGGCGCAGCGGCACACCCATGCCGTATCCCACCGCGAGCAGCCACCCATACCGCCGCCGCGACCAGGCCCCCTGCAACACGCCCCAGCGGAACAGCGCCGCGCCGATCAGCATCGTCGCCGCGGCTTCCCAGACGATCACCACTTCCTCGTTGCGCAGCCGATCCATCGACACCGCGCGCTGCCCGGCGGTCCATTGCGCCATCGTGCCGTGGCCGAACGCATCTTCGCGCGCGACCGCCGCATCGTCCGCCGCTGCGGTGCGGGTCGCGCTCGCGGACGCGGCGGTGGGATCGGCGAGCCGGTGCGAGACGGTGCTCAGCCCCAGCGCCATCGTGAACGTGGCATAGGACAGGCCCAGCACCAGCAGCGCCCGCGGCGGCAGGCCACGGAACAGGCACGCGACCATCGCCGCCACCGCATAGCTGTGCAGGATGTCGCCCGGCCACAGCAAAAGCATCATGTGCGCCATGCCGAACGCCCACAGCACCAGATTGCGCCAGCCATAGCGCAGCGGAACGCTGAGCGGATCGCTCGACCGCGCATCGATGCGGTCGGTCAGGATCAGCATGCCCGCGCCGAACAGCATCTGGAGCATCGCGCGCGGCGTGCCCTCGATCAGGATCGTGCGCAGCCACCAGACGATCTGGTCGCTCGCGCTCCAGCCGAGATGGTGCAGGTCCGACCAATTGGCGGTCATCGACGCGCCCATCTCGCTGATGTTCATGAACAGGATGGCGAGGATCGCGATGCCGCGCAGGATATCCAGCGTCGCGATCCGCGGCGCCCCGTCTGGTTCATTGGCCGGCTCATTGGCCGGCGGAACCGCCGCCGGCATTCCCGCTTCGCTCACGCGCGCGCCTGATCCAGCAGACGGTCGATGGCATCGCGCAGCGGCTCTTCGGCAAGCGTCGGGGCGTGGCCGACACCGGGCAGCGTCACCAGCTCCGCGTGGTCCAGCGCCGCCAGCATCCGCTCGGCGACCGGCTGCGACAGCACGTCGGATCGGCCGCCGCGAACGATCAGCGTCGGCGTGTCCCGCAACGCCGACAGCGCCGCCCACATATCCGCCCCCGCCTCGTTACCCGGCGTACGGAAGGGTTCGGCGATCTTCAGATCGTAATCCAGCACGATGCGGCCACTGCTGGTCAGGCGGTACAGCCGCTTGGCCATCGCCAGCCAATCCTCGATCTCCCAATCGGGATAGACGTCGCCATTGCCCTCGGCGAGCGTGCGGGCCGCGTGCATCCACGTCGGGCAGCTGCTGCCCTTGCCCACATAGCCGCGAATCCGGCTCAACCCCGCCGCCTCGATCTCCGGCCCGACGTCGTTGAGCAGCGCCGCGGCGATCGGCGCACCCGCCTGCGCGAGCAGCATCGTCACGATCCCGCCCAGCGACGTACCGATGGCGACGAACCGCCCGATCCCGCGCTCGGCCAGCAGCGCCTGGACGTCCGCGACATAGGTGGCGGGGAGATAGGTCATCGGATCCTTGGCATATTCGCTGCGCCCGCGTCCCCGAAACTCGACCGCGATCACCTGCCGCCGTCCGGCAAGCCTTGCGGCGAGCGCGTCGTAGTCGCGCGCGTTGCGGGTCAGGCCGGGAAAGCACAGCACGGGCAACAGGCTCTCATCGCCCGGATACAGGCGATAGTGCAGCTTCAGCCCGTCGGCCGACATCCAGTAACCGTCTTCGTACGCAGCCATGCGGGTATCCTCGGGGTTGCGGCCGGGGGGCAGCGCCCTCCATATCCACACATGCCCACCACCCCGCAAGCATACCGCCCCGCCACCGCCTTGCTCGATCTCGGCGACACGATAGCGACCCCGGTGGAGGCCGCCGGTTTTCCGGAGACGTGGCTGCGCTTCCGCAACGATCGCGCCGCTGCGGAGGTCGGGCTGGCGACGCTGGTTGATAGCGAATGGATACAAGCCTTTGGCCGCTTCCAGCCGCTGCCCGGCACGCTGCCGCAACCGCTCGCGCTGCGCTATCACGGCCATCAGTTCCGCCAGTACAACCCCGACATCGGCGACGGCCGTGGGTTTACCTTTGCGCAGCTGTACGACGGGGCCGGCCGGCTGATGGACCTCGGCACCAAGGGATCGGGCCAGACCCCCTACAGCCGCTTCGGCGACGGCCGGCTGACCTTGAAGGGCGGCGTGCGCGAGATTCTGGCGACCGAGATGCTGGAGGCGCTCAACGTCCCCACCAGCCGCACGCTGTCGCTGATCGAGACGGGCGAAGAGCTGGTTCGCGGCGATGAACCCTCGCCCACGCGGTCGGCGGTGCTAGTGCGCCTCAGCCACAGCCATATCCGCATCGGCACCTTCCAGCGCCTCGCCTACGAGCGCGACGAAGCGGGCATGCGCGCGCTCGTCCGCTACGTCCTCCACCATCTGTACGCTGAGGAGTCTGACGATCCGATCCGCCTGCTCACCCATGTCGTCGAGCGCACCGCGCGTCTCGCCGCACGCTATATGGCGGCAGGCTTCGTCCATGGCGTGCTCAACAGCGACAATATCAACGTGACCGGCGAAAGCTTCGATTATGGCCCGTGGCGGTTCGCCCCGACGTGGGACCCCGCCTTCACCGCCGCCTATTTCGATCACGCCGGCCTCTACGCCTTCGGCCGCCAGCCCGAGGCGATCCATTGGGACGTGATGCAGCTCGCCGCTTCGCTGCGCCTGATCGCCGAGAGCGACCCGTTGATCGCCGCGCTCGAGACGTTCCCGGCGCTCTATCAGCGCGAGATCGCCGACGCGCTGCTCTGGCGGATCGGCGTCACCCCGCGCGGCGGCGATGAGGACCGCGCGCTCGTTCGCACCCTCGAACGCACGATGCGCGCGAGCGAGGTGGCCATCGATCGCCTGTTTTTCGACGTGTTCGGCGGCGCTCTGCCGGACAGCTACGGCAGCGCGTGGGATGATCTGCGCGCCGCCCTCGCCCCCTACGCACCGCGCAAGTCGCGTGACCACGCCTATTGGCAGGGCGGCCCGTGCAGCATGCTCATCGACGAGGTCGAGGCGATCTGGTCCGCCATCGCGGAAGCCGACGACTGGTCCCGCGTCCACGCCAAGGTCGCCGCGATCCGCGCCATGGGCGACGCGCTCGCCTGAGCGCCACCTTGCCGCCCCGCCGCCATTCGCCTAACCCCGCCCGCAGGAGGGCCGAAGCGCACACGCATGGTTGACGAGATCATCTCCCACGAACCCGCGACCGGGGCAGAGCTCTGGCGTGGCCCGATCGGCAATGCCGATGCCGAGGTGGAGGCCGCGCGCGGCGGCTGGGCCGCCTGGGCCGCGCTGCCGCTGACCGTGCGGATCGAGACGATGCGCCGCTTCGGCAACGTCGTGCGCCAGCGTCACGAACAGTTCGCCGACCTGCTCGCCCGCGAAACCGGCAAGCCGCTGTGGGAAGCGCGGACCGAGATCGACACGGTCATCGCCAAGGTCGACATCTCCGTCACCGCTTATGCCGAACGCACCGCGCAGCGCCGCCTCGATGCACCGATGGGCAGCCGCATGGCGCTGCGCCACAAGCCGCACGGCGTGCTCGCGGTGCTCGGACCCTATAACTTCCCGGCGCATCTGCCCAACGGGCACATCGTGCCCGCGCTGCTCGCCGGCAATGCGGTGGTGTTCAAGCCTTCCGAAAAAACGCCTGCGACCGGCGCCTTCCTGATCGACTGCTACCGCGCCGCCGGCGTGCCCGAGGCGTGCGTCCGCTTGCTGCTCGGCGGCCCGGCGGAGGGCAAGGCGCTCGCCGAACATCCGGATATCGACGGCCTTTTGTTCACCGGATCGGCGCGAACCGGCCTCGCGCTCAACCGCGCCTTTGCGAGCAAGCCCGAAAAGATTCTGGCGCTGGAGATGGGTGGCAATAACCCGATCATCGTCTGGGACACGCCCGACCTGCATTCGGCCGCCGCCCTGGTGATCCAGTCCGCCTTCACCTCCGCCGGCCAACGCTGCACCGCCGCGCGCCGCCTGATCGTCGAAGACCGGCTGTACGATCCACTGCTCGAGCAGGTGAATGCGCTCGCCGGGCGGCTGATCGTCGGCGCGCCGCATGACGATCCGCAGCCGTTCATGGGGCCGGTGATCGACAACCATACCGCCGACATGCTGACCGAAAGCTTCCTCGCGCTGTCGATGCGCGGCGGCCGTCCGATCCGGCACATGGAACGGCCGATCGACGACAAGCCGTTCCTCAGCCCCGCGATCATCGACATGACCCACGCGACCGAACGGCCCGATATCGAGCTGTTCGGCCCGATCCTGCAGGTCTATCGTGCCGGCGATTTCGATGAGGCGATCGGCATCGCGAACGACACGCGCTATGGCCTGTCGGCGAGCCTCGTCAGCCACACGCCGTCGCTCTACGACCGGTTCTGGGCGGGCATTCGCGCCGGCATCGTCAACTGGAACCGCCCGACCAACGGCGCGTCTTCCGCGGCCCCGTTCGGTGGCATTGGCTGGAGCGGCAACCATCGCCCCAGCGCCTATTATGCCGCCGATTACTGTGCCTATCCCGTCGTCAGCAACGAAGCGGAAAGCGCGCGGGCGAATATCGGGATCGGATTGCGGGACGCGTAAACCCCGCCCTCACCACCCTTCCGTTCGCCCTGAGCCTGTCGACGGGCGGGTCTTCGCAGGCAGCTGCGCCTCTTGCGGCCACCCATGCTTCGACACGCTCAGCACGAACGGACGAGGTTAGCGCCTCACGCCACCGCCGCGGCGCGCGCGTCCGGCAGCACGGCCACCGGCAGCGTCCGGAACCCCGGCCGCGCCAGCAGATAGCCCTGGATGTAGCGCACGCCGAGGCTGCGCAGCGTCTCATATTCGGCGACCGTCTCGATGCCCTCGGCGATCAACGTAATGTCGAGCGACGCGGCGATCCGCACCACCCCCTCAACGATCATCCGACGCGGCAGGCTGGCGTCGATGTCGCGGATCAGCTCCATGTCGAGCTTGATATAGTCGGTCTGGAATTTGGCGAGCAGCCCCAACCCGGCATGCCCCGCGCCGAAATCGTCGATCGCCGTGCCGAATCCCATCGCGCGATACGATTCGACGATCGTCTGGACATGCGCGGTGTCCGCCATCTCCTCATTCTCGGTAAATTCGAAGATCAGCCGATCGGTCGGCAGTCCCGTCGCCCGGGCGGTTTTCAACGTCAACTGGATGCAGGCGAGCGGCGAATAGACCGCATTGGGCAGGAAATTGATCGACAGTTTGGCACCCGTGTCGAGGATACCAGCGGCCACCGCCCCCTCGATCGCCGCAACCCGACATTGCTGGTCGAAGGCGTAGCGATTGTCCGGTGTCACGCGCGCCAGCACCTCGGCCGCGCCCTCGCCGCTCCCTCCGCGCACGAGCGCCTCATAGGCGAAGGGCAGGCCGGTGACCGTATCGACGATGGGCTGGAACGCCATCGCTATGTCGAAGACATGGGCTGTAGAGCGGCAGCCCTGACACCCGACGGGAGCGATGCTTGTCATACATAAGGGCTAGGTGACAAATCCTAACGCGATATGAACCACGCACCCGAAATGACATTGATGTAAATCAGCCACAAGCTTCCCTACCGTCGCCACAAGCATCGCTGCGTTGCGGCACGAGGGCGCAGAGGCCATGTCGGCGATCATGGCTACGCTTCTCGATCCGGGCGCCCGTGGGCGCGTCATCCTCGTTGGCGCCGGGCCGGGCGATCCCGGGCTGCTGACCGTTCGCGCGGTCGAGGCGTTGCGGACGGCCGACATCCTCGTCCACGACGGGCTGATCGACCCGCGCGTACTCGATCTCGCACCGCCGTCGGCACAGCGTATTTCCGTCGCCAAGCGCCGCGCCCGTCACACGCTGCCGCAGGAGGCGATCAATGCGCTGATCGTCGCCCATGTGAAGACCGGCGCGATCGTCGTGCGGCTGAAGGGCGGCGACCCCTTCATCTTCGGACGCGGCGGCGAGGAAGTCGAAGCGGTGCGCGCCGCCGGCCTGCCCGTCGAAGTCATTCCTGGCGTCTCGGCGGCGCTCGGCTGCGCGGCAGAGGCGATGCTGCCGCTGACCCACCGCGATCACAGCAGTGCGGTCAGCTTCGTCGCGGGTCAGTGCAAGGGGCTGGCGGATCAGGACTGGTCCGGCCTCGCCGGTCAGGGCCGGACGCTGGTGATCTACATGGGCGTCGCAACGGCGAACGACATCGCCGACAAATTGATGGCGGACGGCGTCGCGCCCGACATGCCTGTCGCGGTGCTCGAGCGCGGCACGCTCGTTGGCAGCCGCGCGATCCGCACCCTGCTCGCCGACCTCGGTCCAATGGTCGAGCGTGAGCGCGTGCAAAGCCCGGCGATAATCGTCGTCGGCGAGGTCGTCGAACTGTCCGACGCCGAGGACAAGCTCGCTCGCTGGGCGCGCGTTGCGGAGGATATGTCGGCATGAGGCTCCTGACCGGCAACGACCTCCCCACCGGCGACGTCGTGTGGTGGACCGGCACCGGCTGGTCGCGTCATGTCGAGGATGCCGTCGACGTCGGCCACGAGGGCGAAGGTATCCTGCGAGCCGAGGAAGGCGCCCGCCGTGTCAACGTCCCCTATCTGATCGACGCGATCGCCACGCCCGAAGGCCCCCGCCCCGCGCATATCAAGGATCGCATCCGTGCGCTCGGCCCGACCGTGCGGCCCGACCTGACGCTTAAGCCGGCGGACCCCGAAGCCGGGAGCTGGGTGATCTGATGCCCAGCCCCACCCTACCCTTCGTCATTCCAACCTTCCCCCTCGTCATCCCGGCGAACGCCGGGATCCATGGACACGACGTCGCTGAGGCCATCACGCAATCGCTGACCACGCCGCAACCATGGATCCCGGCCTTCGCCGGGATGACGAAGGTAAGCGAGCCGCAGCGCCCCGCCCTCTCCGCGTCTCCGCGTCTCCGCGTGAACCAAACCCTCTTCGCGTCTTCGCGTCTTCGCGCGAACCAAAACTCCGAAGGCCGGAAAGCCACGCATGTATAAATACGACCAATACGACCAGGCGATCGTCGATGCCCGCGTCGACGAATTTCGCGATCAGGTCGAGCGCCGCCTGTCTGGCCAGCTGACCGAGGACCAGTTCAAGCCACTGCGGCTGATGAACGGCCTATACCTTCAGCTGCACGCCTACATGCTGCGCGTCGCCATTCCCTATGGCACGCTCGACGCGCACCAGATGCGCATGCTGGGGTCGATCGCCCGCGATTACGACCGCGGCTACGGCCATTTCACCACGCGCCAGAACCTGCAGTTCAACTGGATCAAGCTCGCCGACACGCCGGACATTCTGGCGAAATTGGCGACGGTGCAGATGCACGCCATCCAGACCAGCGGCAATTGCATCCGCAACATCAGCGCCGACCAATATGCCGGTGCCGCGGCGGACGAAGTGACCGACCCGCGTCCCTGGGCCGAGCTGATCCGCCAGTGGAGCACCTTCCACCCCGAATTCAGCTACCTGCCGCGCAAGTTCAAGATCGCGGTCATCGCCGCGGCCGAGGATCGCGCGGCGATGCGCCTGCACGACATCGGCATCCAGCTGCTCGAACAGAACGGGGAATTGGGCGCCGCGATCTACGTCGGTGGCGGCATGGGCCGTACGCCGATGGTCAGCCACCTGATCCGCGACTTCGTCACCGCCGACGATCTGATGAGCTATCTGGAGGCGTGCCTGCGGGTCTACAATCGCTACGGCCGCCGCGACAACATCTACAAGGCGCGGATCAAGATCCTGCTCCACGAGATCGGCGCCGACGCCTACCGCGCGCAGGTCGAGGAGGAATTCGCCCTCGTCAAACAGCTCGGCATCGATCCGCCGCGCGCCGAACTCGACCGCATCACCGCGATGTTCGCGCCCCCCGCGTTCGACACCGGGCCGGCCGCTGCGGTCGACCGCAGCGATCCCGATTTTGCCGTCTGGCTCGACCAGAACGTGGTTGCGCACAAGCAACCCGGCTACCACATCGTCAACGTCAGCCTGAAGCCCGCCGGTGGTATTCCCGGCGATGCGACGGCCGATCAGATCGACCTGCTGGCCGATCTAGCAGAACGCTTTTCTTTCAATGAGTTACGCGTCACACACGCGCAAAACATCGTGTTGCCGCATGTGCACGGGCGTGACCTTTGTGACCTTTGGGCCGCGCTGCGCGACGCTGGCCTCGCCGAGCCGAACCTCGACCTCATCACCGACATCATCGCCTGCCCCGGCCTCGATTATTGCAGCCTTGCCAATGCGCGCTCGATCCCGCTCGCGCAGAAGATCGCGAACCGCTTCGCCGACCGCGAACGCCAGCGCGACCTCGGCGAACTGAAGCTCAAGATCAGCGGCTGCATCAACGCCTGTGGCCACCATCACGCCGGCCACATCGGCATCCTCGGCGTCGACAAGAAGGGCACCGAAAACTACCAGCTCTCGCTCGGCGGATCGGGGGCGGAGGACGTCAGCCTCGCCAAGATCACCGGGCCCGGCTTCTCGGAGGACGGCGTCGTCGATGCGATCGAGCGCGTGACCGACCGCTATGTCGCGCTCCGCGACGAGGGCGAACGCTTCCTCGACACCTATCGCCGCGTCGGCTTCGAACCGTTCAAGGAGGCGATCTATGGCTGATGCCGACACGCTGCTGCGCTTCCGCGACGACGAGCCGCACGACGAACCCGCCGTCACCCTCGACGCCTTCCTGGGCCAGACCAACGCCACTGCGGTCCGGCTGGAGGCGGGCGAGGACGCACGCGCGCTGATCCCGCAACTGGGGCAACTCGCGCTCGTCGAGGTCAGCTTCCCCACCTTCCGCGACGGCCGCGGCTACAGCGCCGCACGCGTCTTGCGCGAGGCGGGCTATACCGGCGAGCTGCGCGCGGCAGGCGACGTGCTGGTCGATCAGCTGCCCCTGATGCGCCGCTGCGGCTTCGACAGCTTCGCGCCCGAAGCCCCGATCGACGGCGAGGCACTAACCCGTGCGCTCGACCGCTACGACTATCGCTATCAGGCCGCGGCGGACGCCGTCGCCCCGGTGTGGAAGCTCCGCCATGGCTGAGGCAGCACGTCAGCTCGACACGATCGATGTCGCGCCCGCCTTTACCGCGGCGGACGCCGCCGCAATGCAGATCCGCTTCGCCGGCATGCCCGCGCCCGAGATGCTGCGCGAACTGCTGACCGGCGAACTGGCGGGCCGCATCGCCTCCGTGTCCTCCTACGGCGCCGAATCTGCGGTCCTGCTCCACATGGTGGCGCAGATCGACAAGGACGTGCCGGTCATCTTCACCAACACGCAGAAGATGTTCGGCGAGACCCTCGCCTATCGCGACGAATTGTCTGAGCGACTGGGCCTCACCGACCTGCGCGTCTTCCGCCCCGATCCGCGGTTGCTCGCCTTACGTGACGCGACCGGCATGCGCTGGTCCTACGACCCGGACGGCTGCTGTGAGATCCGCAAGGTCGAACCGCTCCGCCGCGCGCTCGGCCCGTTCGACGCGTGGATTTCGGGCCGCAAGGGCTTCCAGGCCGGCACCCGTACCGCACTCCCCCGCTTCGAGGAGGACGACGGGCGCCTGAAGATCAATCCGCTCGCCGACTGGTCGAAGGATCAGCTCGACGCCTATTTCGCCGAGCACGACCTGCCGCGTCACCCGCTGGAGGCGCAGGGCTATCTGTCGATCGGCTGCGCGCCCTGCACCAGCAAGGTCCGCCCCGGCGAAGACCCGCGCGCCGGCCGCTGGCGTGGCTGGGACAAGGTGGAATGCGGCATCCACGTCTCCACCCTGCCCGGCGAGGACCCGGCATTCTGAACCGACGTCAGTCGCTGACCCGTAGCGACAGCCGGACGTTGCGCGGCTGCCCCGGATAGATCCACACGCGGCTATACGAGCTCTGCGCGTAGCGGGCATCGAATAGGTTGTCCGCCTCCGCCCGCAGCGTCAACCGCGGCGATACGGCATATTCGATCGCAGCCTTGGCCTTCAGATAGGCGGGCAGCACCACATAGTCGCGCTCGATCGACCCGGCACGGTCCCCCATGTAGCTGGCGCCGGCGCTCACCGAGAACCCCCGTCCGTCAACGTCGGTGAACCGCCCCAGCGCAAAGACCGTGCCGCTGTGATCGGGCACGTTCAGCGCGCGATCGGTCGGGAAGGCGCCGTCGTCCACCCGCGCGCGCGTCCAGGCGTAATTGCCGACGATCTGCCAATGTGGCGCGATCCGTACCGATGCGTCCCATTCGATCCCGCGGCTGCGCAGGCTGCCGACCGGCGCATTGAAAGCGGGGTCGACGGGATCGTTGGCGAGGATGCCGCGCTTTCGGATATCGAACCAGGTCGCGGCGACATCGACACCCGCCCAGCGTCCGGCAACGCCGACCTCATATCCGACGCCGCTTTCGGGCGCGAAACCGTTGCCGTCGCGACCCGTGCCCGAGTTGAGCACGAAGCTTTCGCCCCAGCTGGCATGGACCGCGATCGCATCGCTGGCCTGGTAGCGCGCGCCGAGCCGGTAATGCATCGGCGAGCCCACCGTACGCCCCACCTGCCCCGTGTTGTTGTTGCGGATGCGCTGGCGATAGGCATCGAACCTGGCCCCGCCCGACAACGTCAGCCGGTCGGTCACATCCCACATGTCCTGCACATAGACGGTGCCCGACCAGCGCTTTTCGCGATTGTTCGTAAAGGGCAGCAGCGTCGGCGGCGTCTGGCCGTAGACGGGGGCAAAGACGTCGATCGCGTAGGGATTGCCGCCGCGCGCCGGATCGCCCGGATTGCGCCGCATCCAGCGTTCGGCATAGTCCAGCGTATAGCCCTTCAGCCCGATGCTGGGCCGATGCGCACCGATATGTCCGGCAAGTTCGATCCGCGCGGACAGATCGTCCACCTTGAAATCGCGCGAACGCCGCTGCCGCCACAAGGTTCGGCCGCCGACCAGCCGCGACTGATCGGAGGAAAAGCCCTTCAGCGTCCCCGTTCGCCACGCGATGCCCCCGGTCACCGTCCAGTCGTTGCCCAGGTCGGCCAGCGCCGTCAGCTGGTGACGCTGGTTGCGGAAGCGGGTCTTGCCGTCGTTCGGCTCGCCATAATAGGCATCGCGCGGCACGGCGTTCGCGTTGCCGTCGAGCGCCGGAATGCCGCGATCGAACAGCGTGTCGAAGCGCGTGATCTCGCCGATATAGGTGACGCGCAGCCGATCGCTGGGCCGCCAGGTCAGCGACGGCATCACCACCTGCCGATCCAGCCCGACGAAGTTGCGCCAGCCGTCCGACGTTTCCGCCGCCACGACGATCCGAGCCGCCAGCGTCGGCGACACGGGCCCCGTCGCATCCAGCTCTACCCGGCGCGTTCCGAACGATCTCAGCGTGAACACCGCATAGGCGGCCGGGACGAAATCCGGCGTCTTGCTGACGATATTGACGCGGCCTGCCGGATCGATGTCGCCGAACAACGCGCCGGCCGGCCCCTTCAGCAGCTCGATCCGTTCGGTGGTGGCAGGATCGCGGGGCGGCCCCATGCCGCGATTGGCAAGGAAGCCATCGACATAATATTCCCCGCCGCCATCCGGCGTACCGAGAAAGCCGCGGATGGCGAAATTGTCCATGACGCCGCCACGGTTGTTCTGATTGCTGACGCCGCTGACCAGTTCGAGCGCGTCCGACAGGCGATAGGTCCCGGCGGCGGTCAGCAGATCGCGCTCGATCGATCGGCTCGACTGCGAGAGCGTGCGGGTGGCGATATCCGATGACAGCGTCCCGTCACTGCGCGCGCGACGCGTGCCGAGCACGACGATGTCGCCGCTGCCGACGGCGACGTCATCGGTGTCCTGCGCAGCGGCGGGGGTGATCGGAAGGCAGGCAATCAGCGGCGACAGGCAGGCGGCAACGCGGGATCGAAGAAGCAAAACATATTCCAGTGATGTTGTAACGTCCCAATGTTGAACCGCACCGGACCTGTCAACCGTCCCGTTAAGCCGCGGTGGGCGTTGCGGCTTGCTGCCGGAAATCGACGACCACCGGACCGGCCCCGATCGCCATCGTCCGCCGCACCTCGTGCGGGTCCGACAAAGTGCGCGAGGGCCGGCCGACCAGGAAGCCCTGCACGCTGGCGCAGCCTTCGCGCGCCACGATGGCAAGCTGCGCCGGCCGTTCGATCCCCTCTGCCAGCACCGGCATGCGCAACAGGCCGCCGAGCGCCGTCACCGATCGCAGGATCGAAATCGCCTGATCGTCATATTCCAGCTCGGCGACGAAGGACGCATCCAGCTTGATGCAATCGAACGGAAAGGATCGCAGGACGTCGATCGACGAATAGCCGACGCCGAAGTCGTCGAGGACGATCGATACGCCCATCGCCTTCAATGCGTGCAGCTGTTCGAGTGCGAAGCGCCGATCGTGGATGATCGCGCTTTCGGTCAGTTCCAGCACCAGCCGGTTCGGCGCGAGACCGCTGTCCTCCAGCGCGGACCGTACCGTCATCACCAGACGCGGATCGGAAAGATGCTTGGGGGACAGGTTGACGGACACCGGATAGCGATTGGGCCACAGCGCCGCCTCGAAACATGCCTGGCGCAGGATCCAGATGCTCAGCGGCACCACCTCGCCGCTTTCCTCCGCCAGCGGGATGAACTCCGCGGGCGGCACCATGCCGCGGACGGGATGGTTCCAGCGCACCAGCGCCTCATACCCCTTGATCTCGCCCGTCTCGGTCGACGCCTGCACCTGGAAATGCAGTTCGAACGCCCCCCGGTCGAGCGCACGCCGCAGATCGACGACCAGCTCGCGCCGGGCGCGCACGGCATCGTCCATCTGCGCGTCGTAGAAGCACGGCTCGCTCGAATGGATCGACTTGGCGCGGTACATGGCGAGGTCCGCCTTGGCCAGCAGCGCGTCCGCATCCCAGCCGTCATGAACCGCGAGTGCGACGCCGATATTGGTCCCGATCGACGCGGTGAAGCGATCGAAGACGAAGGGCGCGTCGAAGACCGCGCGCAGCCGATCGAGGAAGTCGGTCAGTTCCTCGGCCAGATCGTAGGAAATGACCGCCGCGAATTCGTCTCCGCCCAGACGGCTGATACATTCGTTGGGACCCAGCGTCGCCGTCATCCGCGCCGCCAGCGCCATCAACAGCTGGTCGCCCGCCAGGTGGCCATAGGTGTCGTTGACCACCTTGAACCGCGACAGGTCCATCATGACGACGGCCATGCACAGATGCCCGCCCTTGCGGTTGAAACGGCGCTCCAGTTCTTCGTTGAAGCTCATGCGATTGGGCAGATCGGTCAGCCCGTCGTACATCGCCATGCGACGTAGCCGGCGGTAGGATTCGCCCTTCGTATGCCCGTCGATCAGCGCGCTGATCGCGGCGCAGCCCACGATGATCAGCGATGCGACCGCCGTCGCCACGGCCAGCGCGTTCATGGTCGAGGGCGACAGGCCGTCGCCCAGGCGGATGACGGTGATATGCATCGCCGCCATGCCGGTGAAATGGAGCGTCACGACACCCAGCGCGAGCAGGCCCATCGTCCGCAACGCACCTGCACGCGCCGCCTGCCGCGCGCGTGCGAAGGCGGCGGCGCTGAGCCCGACCGACAGCAGTATCGATACGGCGACGACCGGCCAGGTCCAGGTGACGATGCCGTCGACGTGATAGGCCGACATGCCAAGATAGTGCATCAGCGCGATGGCTGCGCCGATGACGCCGCCACCCAATACCCCTGCGCCCCGCCGAGCCGAGGCGGCCAACGCCAGGCCGGGCGCCGCTATACTGATGGCGACCAGAAGCGAACCGAGCGTCTGTATCGGATCGAGGACGACCGGCGCCGACGTGCGATAGGCCATCATCGCGACGAAATGGGTCGCCCAGACCATCGTGCCGGTGGCCACTGCGGTCAGCATCACCCAGCCCAGCCGGCTGTAGCCATCCGCCGACCGGATGCAGTGGAACAGTTGAACGCTGGCCGCCGAGCCGATAAGGCAGACCAGCGCCGCCAGCAGGACGAGATGCACATCATGCTGCGCGAAACACAGGGCGATGTCGGTCATGCGGCCCTCACCCCCCGGGCGCCGCGGCGCCCTTCCATCACCAGCGACACCTGTCGGGCCAGGCCGACGAGATAGGCCTTCTGATCCACCGATGCGGGCGGACGCGGCTTGATATCGGCGACGCAAAGCGCGCCGATCTCGATCCCGTCGATCAGGCGCAGCGGCGTACCGATATAATAGCGGATGAACGGTTCGCCGGTCACCGAAGGCAAGTTTGCGAAGCGCGGATCGACGGTCGCGTCGCAACATTCCAGCACGTCCGAGACATCCAGCGTCAGGGTGCAGAATCCCTCCCGTCGCGGCAGACAGCCGACATCGACACCGCGGGCCGCGTGGATCGCCTGGATGTCGTCGTAGATCAGCGACAGGGCCGCGATCGGGGCGGCGAAGCCTTGTTGCGCGGCTTCGACGTGGCGATCGAGCGCAGAGGCGCTCGCCTCATCCCCGCCGGTCAGGCCGCGCACGGCCCGCGAACGCAGGCGCTCGCGAAAAAGGTTTGTCAGCATCGGATTACAGGGGCTCGGTGAGTCATCGGTCCCGGCGCATGTGGGCCATAAAGCGTTAAGATGACGTCAGCGTAAAGCACCCGTATTGGGGCGGATTTTCCCCTGTTTTGAGGCGACTATCGGGGGAAGCTAACCTTCCCCCGATAGTGGTAGCGTTTATTGATGCACGTCGTAGCGATCGAGCATCATCACCTTGTCCCACACCTTTACGAAATCGCGCACGAAGCGCGCCTGGCCGTCGGCCGCGGCATAGACTTCGGCGATCGCGCGCAACTGCGAATTGGCGCCGAAGATGAGGTCGCAGCGCGTCGCCTCGAACCGGGCGTCGCCGCCGTCGCGAGCGACCAGGGTGAAGCGCGATCCCTGCTCATCCGCCTTCTTCCATTCGTAATCCATGCTGGTCAGCACGGTGAAGAAGTCATTGGTCAGCGCGCCGACGCGATCGGTGAAGATGCCGTCGGACGATCCGTCCCAATTGGCGCCCAGCGCGCGAAGGCCACCGGTCAGCACCACCCATTCAGGCGCAGACAGTGCGAGAAGGTCGGCACGGTCCAGGAACAGCTGTTCGGGCGACAGGTCGGCGACGTTCACCGCGTCGAAGTTCGGATCGACATAGTTGCGGAAGCCATCGACCACCGGGCGCAGCCATTCGAAGCTGTCCGCGTCGGTCAGCGCGTCCGTCGTGTCCATGCGCCCCGGCGTGAACGGAACCTCGGTAGCCGCGCCGGCCGCCGCCGCCGCCTGCTCGACCGCGACGCAACCGGCGAGCACGATCAGGTCGGCGAGCGAGACCGCCTTGCCGCCCGTCGTACCGCTGCCGAAGTCCGCCGCGACGCGCTTCAGGCTGTCGATCACCGGACGGGTGCGTGCGTTGATCGCCCAATCCTTCTGCGGCGCGAGCGCGATGCGCGCGCCATTGGCGCCTCCGCGCTTGTCGCTGTGCCGGAAGGTCGACGCCGCGGAAAAGGCGGTAAAGGCCAAGTCCGACACCGAATGTCCCGTCGCCAGGATCGCCTGCTTCAGCGCGGCGATATCAGCGTCATTGATCAACGGGTGATCGACCGGCGGGATCGGATCCTGCCACAGCAGATCATCCTCGATCGTCCGCTCTTCGCCAAGGTAACGCTCCTTCGGACCCATGTCGCGGTGGGTCAGCTTGTACCAGGCTTTGGAGAATTGCTCGGTGAAATAGGCGAAGTCGGTCAGGAACCGCTCGCAGATCGGACGATAGACGGGGTCGACCTTCAGCGCGATATCGCTGGTCATCATCATCAGCGGGTGAGTCTTGCCCGCGATATGCGCGTCGGGGGTGTGCGGCGCGGTCTTGTCGACCGGCGTCCATTGCAGCGCGCCCGCGGGGCTGCGCGTCTGTTCCCATTCGAACTTGAACAGATTTTCGAGGTAGCTGTTGTCCCACTTGGTCGGGTCGGGCGTCCAGCTCCCCTCGATGCCGTTGGTCATCGTGAACTCGCCCGCGCCGGTGCCTTCGGGATTGTGCCAGCCGAGGCCCATCTGCTCGATTGGCGCCATTTCCGGCGGCGCGCCGATACGGTCGGCCTTCACCATGCCGTGGCTCTTGCCGAAGGCGTGGCCGCCCGCGATCAGCGCCACCGTCTCCTCGTCGTTCATCGCCATGCGGGTGAACGTGACGCGGATGTCGTGCGCGGACGCCATCGGATCGCCGCTGGCATAGGGGCCCTCGGGATTCACGTAGATCAGCGACTGATGCGATGCCGCCAGCGGCTGCTCCAGATCATAATCGGCATCGCCGTTCTGCCCGCGCCAGCGCTTGTCGCGATTCACCATTTCGTCGAACGACTTCACCGTCGTCATATCGACATGTTCGGGCCCCCAATAGGTGGCGTCGTCCGCCTCCCACGCGTCATGCCGTCCGCCGGCGAAGCCGTAGGTGGGGAAGCCCATGATCTCCAGCGCGCAATTGCCGGTCAGCACCATCAGGTCCGCCCAGGACAGCGCGGCCCCGTACTTCTGCTTGATCGGCCAGATCAGCCGGCGCGATTTGTCGGTATTGCCATTGTCCCACCAGCTGTCGATCGGGGCGAAGCGCTGCATCGCCTCGCCCGCGCCGCCGCGCCCGTCGGCGATGCGATAGGTGCCGGCCGAGTGCCAGGCCATGCGGATCATCTGCGGCCCGTAATTGCCATAGTCGGAGGGCCACCAAGCAACTGAGCTGGTCAGGAACGCCTTGATCTCCGCTTTCAGCGCCTGAAGGTCGATCGCCTCGAACGCCGCCTTGTAATCGAAGTCCGTGCCCAGCGGATTGGCGCGCGGCCCATTGCGGTGCAGCTGCTCGACGCGCAGGCGATTGGGGTACCAATCCTGCAGCGTCGGCTTGCTGGTCTGCGCTCCGCCAATCCGATCACCACCAAACGGGCACTTCCCGGCCAGGACGTCCTTATAGTCTTCCATGCACACGCGCTCCAGCATCCGCCATTGGGTGAAACAGGAGCGCAGCCGGGCGATGCGAGAGACCCGGCGTGCGACAGGTCGAGCCTGATCCACATCAAGCCGAAACGAGGAAGTCGCCGCGCCGTTGCCTGAAATTTAATTTAGATTTGTGCGCCACCGCCTCTGCTATCGGCTGATGTCTCAACAGATTGGCTCGACGCTGCGACGGCGCGGTCCGTATAGCCGTCGTCGTTCAACACAGGTGCCTGCCCGATGACCGACATGCCGCACGCCCCCGGCGAACATCACCTGGTCCACCGCACCGGCTGGCTGCGCGCGGCGGTGCTGGGCGCCAATGACGGCATCATCTCGGTATCGAGCCTGGTCGTCGGCGTCGCCGCCGCGCCGGGCGCCAGCGCCTCGACCATCCTGCTCGCCGGCGCGGCCGCGCTGGTCGGCGGGGCGTTGTCGATGGCGGCGGGCGAATATGTCTCGGTCAGCTCGCAGGCCGATACCGAACATGCCGACCTGACGCGCGAGGCTGCCGAGCTCCACCGCAATCCCGAGGCGGAAACGCGAGAACTTGCCGCCATCTACGTCGGCCGCGGCGTCGCGCCCGCGCTGGCGCAGACGGTCGCCGAACAGATGATGGCGCATGACGCACTCGGCGCGCATCGCCGCGACGAACTGGGCCTCGCCGACGACGGCGGATCGCGCCCCGTGCAGGCCGCGGTCTTCTCCGCCGCCGCCTTTACCTCTGGCGCGATCCTGCCGGTGGTGATCGCCGCGCTGGCGCCGCGCCACCTGGCGGTCATGGTCGTGCCGCTGGTGGCAATCGTGCTGCTCGCCATCCTGGGGGCGATCGGCGCCAAGGCCGGCGGCGCCCCGCAGGTTCGCGCGGTGGTGCGCGTCACCGCGCTCGGCGCGCTGGCGATGGCCGCGACGGCATTGCTGGGGCATCTGCTCCCCGTGGGTGCGCTGTAACCCTTTGCAGCACGGCGCGCGGTCGCTAGCGCTTCCCCGATAACCGCCGGCATCGATCCGACGGACGGACGCGAGAGGACCGCCACATGGGTGCGCTGACGGGATTGAGGGTGCTCGACATGAGCCGCGTGCTGGCGGGGCCATGGTGCGCCCAGACGCTGGCGGATCTGGGCGCGGAAGTCATCAAGATCGAACACCCCCGGCGCGGGGACGATACGCGCGAATGGGGGCCACCGTGGATGGCGGACGCCGATGGCTCGCCGACGCGCGAAGCCTCCTATTTCCAGTCGGCGAACCGCGGCAAACAGTCGGTCGCGATCGATATCGCCTCCCCGCAAGGACAGGCGCTGATCCGCGCGATGGTGCCGCAGTGCGACGTGTTGATCGAGAATTACAAGGCCGGGTCGCTGGCGAAATACGGCCTCGACCATGACAGCCTGCGCGCGCTCCACCCCGGCCTGATCTATTGTTCGGTCACAGGCTTCGGCCAGACCGGCCCACGCGCCGCCGAGCCGGGCTATGACTTCATCATCCAGGCGCTCGGCGGGCTGATGAGCATTACCGGCGAGCGCGACGATCTGCCCGGCGGCGGGCCGCAGAAGGTCGGCGTCGCGGTATCGGACCTGATGACCGGCCTCTATTCGGTCATCGCGATCCAGGCCGCGCTGCTGCACCGCGCGACGACGGGCCTCGGCCAGCATATCGATATGGCGCTGCTCGACGTGCAGGTCGCGATGCTGTGCAACCAAAGCCAGAATTACCTGACCACCGGCAAGGCACCCGGTCGCTATGGCAACGCCCACGCCAATATCGTGCCCTATCAGGTGTTCCGCGCCGCGGACCGCGATTTCGTGATCGCCTGCGGCAATGATTCGCAATTCGTCGCGCTGTGCGAGGCCATCGGCCTACCCGATCTGCCACGCGATCCGCGCTTCGCCCGCAACCCCGATCGAGTCGCGAATCGGGAAGCGGTCATCGAACGGCTGGCCGCTCATTTCCTGACCGACACCGCCGATGCGTGGATCGCGCGCATCCATCCCTGCGGCGTTCCGGTCGGTGCGATCAACAGCATCGCGCAAGCGCTCGACGAACCGCAGGTCGCAGCGCGCACCATGCGCGTCACCATCCCGCACCCACGCAACCCCGACTTCGAAACGATCGGCAGCCCGATCAAATTATCCGACACACCAGTGACCTACGATACGCCGCCACCGATGCTGGGCGAGCACACCGCCGCGGTTCTGAAGCGAATGGCCGGCGTCGACGCCGAGACTCTGGCCGCGCTGACCACCGCGGGCATTGTCGCGGTGCCGACGGACCCGATGGCCTGAGCCCTGCCCTTTCGCTTGCTCCCGCCGCCTGTCCCGCGATAACCCCGCCGCGATCATTCCCTCCGGAGCAATAGCCCCATGAAGACCCGCGCCGCCGTCGCCTTCGAAGCGAAGAAACCCCTCGAGATCGTCGAGCTCGACCTCGAAGGCCCCAAGGCGGGCGAAGTCCTGGTCGAGATCATGGCGACCGGCATCTGCCACACCGACGCCTATACGCTCGACGGCCTCGACAGCGAGGGGCTGTTCCCCAGCGTGCTGGGCCATGAAGGCGCCGGCATCGTCCGCGAACTGGGCGCGGGCGTGACCAGCGTTGAGGTCGGCGACCATGTCATCCCGCTCTACACGCCCGAATGCCGCCAGTGTAAGTCGTGCCTCAGCCGGAAGACCAACCTGTGTACCGCGATCCGCGCGACGCAGGGCAAGGGGCTGATGCCCGACGGCACGACGCGCTTCAGCTACAAGGGGCAGCCGATCTTCCATTACATGGGCTGTTCCACCTTCTCGAACTTCACCGTGCTGCCCGAGATTGCCGTCGCAAAGATCCGCAAGGACGCCCCGTTCGACACCAGCTGCTACGTCGGCTGTGGCGTGACGACGGGCGTCGGCGCGGTCGTCAACACCGCCAAGGTGCAGGTCGGCGACAATGTCGTCGTCTTCGGCCTCGGCGGCATCGGCCTCAACGTCATCCAGGGCGCGAAGCTGGCCGGCGCCAAGATGATCGTCGGCGTCGATATCAACCCGGATCGCGAAGAGTGGGGCCGCCGGTTCGGCATGACCCACTTCCTCAACACCAAGGGCATGGACCGGGAGGCGATCGTCGCAAAGGTGGCCGAGCTGACCGACGGCGGCGCCGACTATAGCTTCGACGCGACCGGCAATACGGAAGTGATGCGCACCGCGCTGGAATGCTGCCACCGCGGCTGGGGCACCAGCATCGTCATCGGCGTCGCCGAGGCGGGCAAGGAAATCAGCACGCGCCCATTCCAGCTGGTCACGGGCCGCAACTGGCGCGGCACCGCCTTCGGCGGCGCGCGCGGCCGGACCGACACGCCCAAGATCGTCGACTGGTATATGGACGGGATGATCCAGATCGATCCGATGATCACCCACCGCCTGACCCTCGACGAGATCAACAAGGGGTTCGACCTGATGCACGCCGGCGAAAGCATCCGCAGCGTGGTGATTTATTGAGCGCCACTGCCGCCAACACTCCGTCACCCCGGACTTGTTCCGGGGTCCACTCATCCGCGGGGGGTAGGCAGGAGGCGCAGGCCGCCCCCCTCGCCGCGGAGTGGATCCCGGAACAAGTCCGGGATGACGGGGAGGATGAAGGCCGCGGCACCAACCCCCACCAATCAAAAAGAGAGAGGAACAACATCATGTTCAGCCACGTCATGCTCGGCGCCAACGATATCGACGCCTCGAAGGCCTTCTACGACGCGACGCTCGGTGCGCTCGGTATCGCGCCCGGCCGGGTCGATCCGAAGGGCCGCGTCCTCTACATGCACCCGGGCGGCATGTTCCTGCTGACCAAGCCGATCGACGGTCAGCCCGCCTGCCACGCCAATGGCGGCACGATCGGTTTTGCCGCGAGCAGCCCCGAACAGGCCGATGCATGGCACGCCGCGGGCGTCGCCAATGGCGGCACCGCGATCGAGGATGCGCCGGGCGTCCGCGAGGCGCCGTTCGGCAAGCTCTACCTCGCCTATCTCCGCGATCCCGCCGGCAACAAAGTGTGCGCGCTGCACCGCGTCGCGGCATGACGGAGTGCCGCGCGGTCCAGATCCTCACCTTGGTGTGTCAGGACCGCGTCGGCATCGTCGCGGCGGTGTCGGGGGCGCTCGCCGGCATCGACGGCTTCATCCTCGACAGCCAGCAATATGCCGATCTGGAAACGGGCCGGTTCTTCATGCGGGTCGCCTTCGTCCGCGGCGGCGACCGTTATCCGGCGGAGGCCGAGGCGCTGCGGGCGGCGATTGCGCCCGTGGCCGAGACGTTCGGCTTCGACTGGAGCCTGGATGCCTCGGACGCCCGCCCGCGTGTGCTGATTGCGGTGTCGAAGGGCTCGCATTGCCTGAACGACCTGCTGCATCGCTGGCGGACGAAGACGCTGCCGGTGGATATCGCAGGCGTCGTCTCGAACCATGACAGCTTGCGCCCGCTGGTCGAATGGCACGGCCTGCCGTGGCACCATCTGCCCGTCGACGACACGAACCGCGACGCGCAGGAGGCCGCGATCCTGGCGCTGATGGCGGAGGCGCGGGCGGATTATCTGATCCTCGCGCGCTATATGCAGGTGCTCGGCCCCCGCCTCGTCGAGGGACTGGCGGGACGCTGCATCAACATCCATCACAGTTTCCTGCCCGGTTTCAAGGGCGCGCAGCCCTATCACCGCGCTCATGCCCGCGGCGTAAAGCTGATCGGCGCGACCGCGCATTTCGTAACGGCCGATCTCGACGAAGGGCCGATCATCGAACAGGCGGTCGAGCGCGTCGACCATCGCGCCAGCGTCGATGACCTGATCCGCATCGGCCGCGATATCGAGGCACAGGTGCTCGCACGCGCGGTCGCCTGGGTGGGCGAGCGGCGCGTCTTCCTCAACGGCAACAGGACGGTGATCTTCCGATGACTTTACAGACGGTGTCGACCGCAAAGGCGTTCGGCGGCACGCAGGGCGTCTATACGCACACGTCCGCCACGACGGGCACGCCGATGACCTTTTCGGTGTACGTGCCCCCGCATGACGATGGCGCGATGCTGCCCGTCGTCTGGTATCTGTCGGGGCTGACCTGCACCCATGCGAACGTCACCGACAAGGGCGAGTATCGCCGCGCCTGTGCCGAACTGGGCCTGATCTTCGTCGCCCCCGACACCAGTCCACGCGGCGACGATGTCGCGGACGACGAGGCCTATGATTTCGGCAGGGGCGCAGGCTTTTACGTCGATGCGACCGAAGCGCCCTGGGCCCCGCATTTCCGCATGTGGTCCTATGTCACCGAAGAACTGCCGGCGCTGATCGGCGCGCATTTCCCCGCCGACATGGCGCGGCAGTCGATCATGGGCCATTCGATGGGCGGCCATGGCGCGTTGACGATCGGGCTGACCTTCGCCGATCGCTTCAAGGCTGTGTCGGCGTTCGCGCCGATCGTTGCGCCGTCGCAGGTGCCGTGGGGCGAGAAGGCGCTGGGCGGCTATCTGGGCGCGGACCGGTCGCGCTGGCGCGAACACGACGCGGTCACGCTGATCGAGGATGGTGCGCGGGTGCCGGCGCTGCTGGTCGATCAGGGCGACGCGGACCAATTCCTCGTCGAGCAGCTGAAGCCGGAGTTACTGGCGGAGGCGTGCACGAAGGCGGGGATCGACCTGACGCTGCGGATGCAGCCGGGGTACGACCATAGTTATTACTTCATCTCGACCTTCATGGCCGATCATCTCGCCTGGCACGCGGCGCGGCTATAGCCCGAAGCCACTCTAAAACACGCCGTCACCCCGGACTTGATCCGGGGTCCCGCTTTTTTTCTACGACCCGCGGAAGAAGCGGGACCCCGGCTCAAGGCCGGGGTGACGGGGTTCTCGGGGCCATATCCCGCCAAGTTACCCCGCAGGCTTCGCCAGCATCTTTTCCGCGCTGGCCTTCACGAATTCCGCGATCGGGCCGGACATCATGCTGAGCATCATCGGCACCTTCACCGTGCCGGCGATGCGGGCGTCCTCAATGTCCATCTTCGCCTCGACGCTTTGGCCCATGGCGATGATCGTCAGCGTTAGAGCGTCGGTGCCGGTCCAGTGATCGGACACGGTGCCGCCGCCCGGGATATGCTCCGCGAGCTTGGGCAGGCCCGCCTGGATGCGCGCGCGCCTCGTCCCGACCGAGGCTGTGGGGTACGTCGAAGGGAATGGTGGCCATGGATGCTCTTTCGTGATCGTCAGCGGCGGGCGATCGTTACCTCGGCCGCCCGACGCTGATCGGGCAGGACGAAGCTGAGCGTACCCGCCGTCGCATCCGACTGCGCTGCCACGGCCTTGCGCGCAAGCGAAACCGCGCCGTCGCCCTGCCAGCCATGAACGACGACGCGCAGCTGCTTCCACCACGGCGTATAGCGGCCCTGCCGCGCGCCGAAGCCGAGCGTCAGGCCATTGGGCGTCATGGTGCAGGTCATGCCCTGCCGCAGGAAGACGCCGCGCGTGAACGCCATCGAATGGCCGTCGTCGGCGTACAGGTCACCGCGGCAATCCTCGCCGGGATAGACGTCGAGCTGCAACGGGCCGGACGGTGTTTCGGCGGTGCTTTGCACGACGGGCTGGCGCGGCAGGATGGTGCCGGCGCGCACGAAGACGGGCAGCGTGTCGATCCGCGGCGTCACGCGCACCTTGTCGCCATGCTCGGTCGCCTGCCCCGTCGCCTGTGTCGCCGACTGGATCGGGCCATTGTCCGCGGCTTCCGGCGTGCCCGCCCGCTGTCCCGTCCAATAATCGTACCAGCCGCCCGCGGGCAGGCAGACGTCATAGGCCTGCGGCTGGTCGGGATGCGGCGCGGGCGCGACGAGCAGCGAACGGCCCACGGTGAACGTCCACGACTGGTCGCACGACATGCGCATGGCGGACGGGTAATCGTAGAACACCGGGCGCAGAATGGGATCGCCGGCCCGCGCATTCTGTTCGGCGAGCGCGTACAGGTAGGGCATCAGCCGATAGCGTTCCTCGACGAAGCGGCGCCGGATCGCGAGGTGATCGGGCCCGTCGACCCACGGCTCAGCACGCGGCGTGCCCTTGGCGGCATGGTCGCGGAAGACAGGGTAGAAGGCACCGATCTGGAACCAGCGGGTCAGCAGCTCGGGGCTAGGGCCGCCCGCGAAGCCGCCGACGTCGGCGGCGCCATAGGAAAAGCCCGACAGGCCGAGGTTGATGATCTGCTGGATCGACAGCTTCAAATGGTCCCATGTCGCAAGGTTGTCGCCCGTCCATGTCACCGCGTAGCGCTGCCCCCCAGCATAGCTCGCCCGCGTCATCACGAAGGCGCGCTCGTCGGGCAACAGCTTGCGCAGGCCATCATAGGTCGCGCGCGTGTTCTGCATGCCGTAGACGTTGTGGATTTCGGCATGCGTCGCGATGCGGGGCATGAAGCCGTCGCTGTCGATGCGATGCATGACGTCCGCCGGCATTGTCTTGGTCGGCGTGTTGAAGATCGCTGGTTCGTTCATGTCGTTCCACGCGCCCGCAACGCCCATCTTGACCTGATCGGCGAACAAAGTGCCGTACCAGTCGCGCACCTTCGTCTGGGTGAAGTCCGGGAACACCGACGGGCCGGGCCACACCGGCCCGACATAGACCGAGCCATCGGCACGGTGGACGAAGGCGTCGCGCTTGATGCCCTCGTCATAGGGGCGGTAGCCTTGGTCGGGCGCCTGAGCGACATGCAGGTCGGTGATCGTCACCACCTTGAACCCGTCGCGCTTCAGGTCGGACAGCAGCCCCTTCATGTCCGGGAACGCCTTGGTATCGACGGTGAAGGGGCGGTTGCGGTCCTGCCAATCGATGTCGAGCCACAGCACGTCGGTCGGCACGCGCTCCTGCCGCAGCCGGGCAGCGACGCCGCGCAATTCGTCCGCTGTCATGTAGCTGTAGCGCGACTGCTGATAGCCCAGCGCCCATTGCGGCACGAGCGGCGCCTTGCCGGTCAGGTCGGTGTAGCGGCGCACCACCTCTGCCGTGGTCGGGCCGGCGATCAGATAATAGTCGATGGGGCCATCCGGCGCGCCAAAGGCCAGCCGCGTGTCGTCGCGATGGCCGAAATCGAACCAGGCGCGCGTCGTATTGTCGAGGAACAGGCCATAGCTGCCCCCCAATCCGCCGACGCCGATGAAGAACGGGATCGATTTATAGATGGGATCGTCGCCGCTGCCGAAGCCGAATGCGTCGGTATTCCAGTCGACGAAGCTCTTGCCGCGGCGATCGAGCCCGCCGGTCTTGTCGCCCATCCCGAAATAATGCTCGGCCTGCGGCATTGTCTTGGCGAGCGCGAAGCCCTTGCCGTCAAAGGCGACGGGTGCGGCGTCTTCGGAGATGAGGTTGCCGGCGAGATCCTCGACGCGCAGGCGGCCGTCGGCACGGAAGCGGACGCGTAGAGCCTTGGTGGCGAAGCCATCCGCGGCAGGGGTGACGGCGACATGCTGCGCGCGCGTCTTCACATCGACGGCCCAGCTCGCATCCTCGGGCATCGCACCGCCGCGCCCGACGCGGATGCGCAAGATCGAATCGGTCAGCGCGACGACGCGGATCGTCGCGCTGGCGGTGGCGAGATCGGCCCCATCGGCGCGCGCGGTTACGGCAGGCGCCGCCTGCGCGGAGGCGAGAGACGGCACCGTCGCGGTCGCAAGGGCGGTCAGGGCCAGCAGCATCGTGGCGCGCATCGTTCAGGTCTCTCCCGGTGTTATGTGACAGGCTGTGCGCAGTGGGTTGCCACAAGGTCAACCGCGCTGCCCAAGGCATACGTATGCAGCCAACATCCTACGTCACCCCGGACTTGTTCCGGGGTCCACCGGGCCGCAAGGGCGAGGCAAGAGGCTCAGGCCAATCCCCTCGCCGCAGAGTGGACCCCGGAACAAGTCCGGGGTGACGGAGGATCTAGGGCGACGTTCTCCATCCCAACCCCACCACAGGAGGTGACGAAAGCGCACCATCCCGCTAAGGGCGCGGGCCATGACCGAGATCACGCCCCAGATCGTCGCCGACCATGGCTTGTCCGAGGAAGAATATGCGCGCGTCCTGCACGCGCTGGGCCGCGAGCCCAACCTGGTCGAGCTCGGCATCTTTTCGGTCATGTGGTCCGAGCATTGCAGCTACAAATCGAGCCGCATCCACCTGAAGAAGCTGCCGACCGAAGGCCCGCAGGTGATCTGTGGTCCGGGCGAGAATGCCGGCGTGATCGACATCGGCGACGGTCAGGCGGCGATCTTCAAGATGGAATCGCACAACCACCCGTCGTACATCGAGCCCTATCAGGGCGCGGCGACGGGCGTCGGCGGCATCCTGCGCGACGTGTTCACGATGGGCGCGCGCCCCGTCGCCAACATGAACGCGCTGCGCTTCGGCCGGCCCGATCACCCTAAGATGCGCCACCTGATCAGCGGCGTCGTCCATGGCATCGGCGGCTACGGCAATTGCGTCGGCGTGCCCACGGTCGGTGGCGAGGTGAATTTCCACCCCGCCTATGACGGCAACATCCTGGTCAACGCGATGACCGTCGGCATCGCCGATCAGGACAAGATCTTCTATTCGGCCGCCAGCGGCATCGGCAACCCAATCGTCTATGTCGGGTCGAAGACCGGCCGCGACGGCATCCATGGCGCGACCATGGCCAGCGCGGACTTCGGCGAGGATGCCGACGCCAAGCGCCCGACCGTGCAAGTCGGCGATCCCTTCACCGAAAAGCTGCTGATCGAGGCGTGCCTGGAATTGATGGCGACCGACGTGATCGTCGCGATCCAGGACATGGGCGCGGCCGGCCTCACCTCGTCGTCGGTCGAAATGGCGTCGAAGGGCGGCGTCGGCATCGAACTCGTCATGGACGACGTGCCGCAGCGCGAGACGGGGATGACCCCGTACGAGATGATGCTCTCCGAATCGCAGGAGCGCATGCTGATGGTGCTGAAGCCCGGTCGCGAGGCTGAGGCCGAGGCGATCTTCCGCAAGTGGGAGCTGGACTTCGCCGTCATCGGTCACGTCACCGATACCGAGCGGATGGTGCTGAAGTTCAAGGGTGAGACGGTCTGCGATATCCCGCTGGGTCCGCTCGCCGACGAAGCGCCGCTGTACGATCGCCCGCACGTACCGACGCCCAAGCCTTCGCCGCTTGCCGATGCCCCCGAAAGCGACGACATCGCGCGCGACCTGCTGACGCTGATGGCCTCGCCCGACATCGCCAGCCGCCGTTGGATCTGGGAGCAGTATGATCACATGGTCGGCGCCGACACGGTGCAGGCGCCGGGCGGCGATTCAGCCGTCGTCCGCGTGCATGGCACCGACAAGGCGCTGGCGATTACAACCGACTGCACGCCACGCTATTGCTTCGCCGACCCGGTCGAGGGTGGTAAGCAGGCCGTCGCCGAAGCGTGGCGCAACCTGACCGCGGTGGGCGCGACGCCGCTCGCAATCACCAACTGCCTGAACTTCGCCAATCCGCAGCGCCCCGAGATCATGGGCCAGATCGTCGGCTGTCTCGAGGGCATGGGCGACGCCTGCCGCGCGCTCGATTTCCCGATCGTGTCGGGCAACGTCTCGCTCTACAACGAATCGAAGGCGACCGGCGGGGGCTCGGCGATCCTGCCGACCCCGGCGATCGGCGGCGTCGGCCTGCTGAAGGACTGGACGAAGAACGCGACGATCGCGTTCAAGGGCATCGGCGACGTCATCCTCGTGATCGGCACGCGCGGCGGGCATCTCGGCCAGTCGGTGTGGCTGCGCGAATGCCATGGCCGCGAAGAGGGCCCGCCCCCGCCCGTCGATCTCGCTGCCGAGCGCAAGACCGGCGACCTGATCCGCGACGCCATCGCCAACGGCCAGCTGAGCGCCGTCCACGACGTGTCCGACGGCGGCATTGCCGTGACGCTCGCCGAAATGGCGCTGGCCGGCAACATCGGCGCGATGATCGACCGCAAGCAGCCGTTCGGCTGTGCGGCGTCCTTCTTCGCCGAAGATCAGGGCGTCTATGTCGTCACCGTGCACGATCACGCGCTGCTCGACTTCCTGGGCGCAGCGCACGCCGCCGGCGTCGAGGCGGAGCCGCTGGGCCGAACCGGCGGCAAGCGCCTGATCTTCGAACGCCCGGATCGCGACGACGTGGTGGCGATCGACGATCTGCGCCAAGCGCATGAAGGGTTCTTCCCCACGCTGATGGGCGTCGACGCCGCTTTGGCGTAACTCCTCTTCACACCGTCATTGCGAGCGCAGCGAAGCAATCCAGAGCCGGATCAGGACGCCCTGGATTGCTTCGCTTCGCTCGCATTGGCATCCAGGCGGGCGCCGACGATCATGCTCGCCGCGCATCGCACCCTCCCGTTCCGCAATTGCGACGAACCGAAGCCTAGCGACTGCGAATCACTCGCAGACGGACTTGCGACCGTTTCGCATTAGCCCTATCCAAGAGGCGAAGCGAAGGAGCGTCCATGGTCGTCTGCGTTTGCAATGCCATACGGGAATCCCAGGTCCGCGACGCGGCGCGTAATGGGTGCCGTACCGCGTGCCAGGCTTATCGATCGCTCGGCTGCCAAGCGAAATGTGGACAATGCGTTATGGTAGCGCGAGCCATTATCGACACCGAACGCGCTGCTGCCTGACGTTCGCAGCGGCAGAAAACCGCAGATTTCCGCCATTTTTTGCCTTGCCGTAGCCGCCATACGGCGCCTACATCCCCGCCCACGACATTAGCGGAAGGCGAAGGATATGGCAGTGAAGGGCGACCCCAAGGTCATCGAATTTCTGAACGAGGCGCTCAAGAACGAGCTGACCGCGATCAACCAATATTGGCTCCACTATCGGATGCTCGACCATTGGGGCGTCTATAAGCTCGCCCAGTATGAGCGGATGGAATCGATCGATGAGATGAAGCATGCCGACTGGCTGTCGGAGCGCATCTTGTTCCTCGATGGCCTGCCGAACTTCCAGCTGCTGGGTCGGCTACGTATCGGCGAGACCGTGGAAGAGGTTCTGAAGTCCGACCTCGCCATGGAAATGGAAGCGGTCGAGCAGCTCAAAGGCGCGATCGCCTATTGCGAGCAGGTCAAGGATTACGTCAGCCGCGATCTCTTCACGCGTATTCTTGCCAGTGAAGAAGAGCATGTCGATACGCTGGAGCGGCAGTTCGACATGATCGAGCGGATGGGCATTCACAACTACGTGCAGCTGAATTCGATCAGCGAGCATGATTCGCCCAAATCGGGCGCCGCACCGCACCTAGCCTGAGCGCGTTCGGGGCGGGCATCGCGCCCGCCCCGTACCGTTACCTCAGCGGCACTTCACGTTGCCGCGGTCGATCGAGCGGCCGAGCACCGCGCCGCCACCGGCGCCGAGCAGCGTGCCGAGCGTGCCGCCGCCGACCAGATTGCCGAGCACGCCGCCACCGACGGCGCCGACCACCAGACCCGTCGTCCCGTCGCTGCGCCGGCAATAGGCGCGACCGTCACGCCCGCGATAGATGCGGTCGTTACGACCCAGGCGCCGCTCGCGATAGCGGCCTTCGCGATAATGATCGGCGGGCTCCCACCGGCCGTCGCGATCACCGTTCCAGCGATAGTCGCCGCGCTGCGCGATCGCCGCGCCCGTCGTCACCGGCGCCACCATCGTCACCGCGGCCAGCGCCGCAAGCCATGCCGTCTTCATCGTCAACCTCCTGCAAGACAAGGCGGACCAAGCGCTCGGGACGACGGATGGTTGCGTGCGCGGCTATTTGCGGCGGGCGGGATCGGCTTGCGTTTTCACCAGCCACGGCTTGACGATACCGGTCGGATGCGGCGTGCCGGTCAGGCGCACCGCGCGGACCAGCTTGACCGGGCGCAGCAGCAACTGCCCGCCCATGCCGCCGCCGGTCGGCTGCGCCAGGATCCGCTTCAACACAGGCATGCCCGACACGACATGGCCGAAGGCGGCATAGCCCTGATAGCTGCCCTTCGCGTCCATGCTCGGCATCGCACCGATCGTGATAAAGAAATTGCCGCCCGCCGACCCGGCATCGGCGCGCCGCGCCATCGAAATCGTGCCGTCGATGTGCTTGATCCCCGTCATCGCCGTTGTTTCGAGCGGAAACGGCGGCAGGATGCGCCGTGCGTCGGTCCGAATGCCGCCCTGGACGAAGCCATAGGTCGGCGCCTGCCGGTTTCGTGCCGACCGATAGAAGGTCATGTCGTCGAATCGCCCGTCGTCGACATAGCCCATGAAATTGGCGACCGTGCGGGGTGCGTGCCGGGCGTCGAGCGCCAGCACGACAGGGCCATAGGCGGTATCCAGCCGGACGCGCACGATCGCCGGTTCGCGCGGCGGTGCAGCGGAGCCAGCCGACGCGAACGCTGCGACTGCGAGAAGAGCATGGAAAAAGCGCATGATGAACCCTGGTTTGCAATGGCCGGCCGAGGCGGAATCAGCCACCATCGCCTATGTGATACCGATAACGATTGCGCGATACAAAAGCGCGATTGCACGTTTTGCACTTGCGACAATCCGTGCTGCGACGCACAAAGACCGTGCCTTTCAGGCATCCTCTCCTAAAAACTTTCCGGCCGGTCTCTGACCGGCCTTTTTTTTGGCCGCGATCCGGCGTACGGGTGCTGCGCCTCAACCGCGCCGTCAATGAGATATACGGAGCGGAGCCTGCCGGTAAAACCGGCACCGGTGTGGTCGGGGTGCGGGGGATCGAGTCCAACCGGCGTATCCGGACTCTCCCCCGCCCTTCCTTTTCCCAGCGAGCGATGCGCCCTGTTGCGGGAGCGCCTGTCATGCATATCGGCATCCTCGAAACCGGCGCACCGCCGGGCGATCTTGCTGAAAAGCATGGCACCTACGCCATGATGATGGCCGCGCTGCTAGGGCCGAGCCACCGCTATACGCGCTACGACGTCCGCGGCGGCGAATTGCCCGACTCGCCGGAAGCCTGCGACGCCTATGTCGTCACCGGATCGGCGGCGGGGGTGAATGACGGCCATGGCTGGTTCGAATCGCTTGCCCACTTCCTGCGCGCCTCGCGCGGCACGGCGCGGTTGATCGGTATCTGCTTCGGTCATCAGGCGATCGCGCATGCCTTCGGCGGCCGGGTGGTGAAGGCACCGCAAGGCTGGGGCCTGGGCCTGACCCGCTATGATCTCGTAACCCCGATCGCGGGCTTGGGAGACAGCGTGACCGCCATGGCCTCGCATCAGGATCAGGTCGTGACACCACCGGACGGCGCCGAAGTGCTCGCCCGCACGCCGTTCACGCCGTGCGCCGCGCTATCCTATGCCGACGGCGATGCGCTGACGCTGCAATTCCACCCCGAGTTCGACGCCGCTTACGCACGCGCGCTGATCGCCGCCCATACCGCGCCCGACATCGATGCGACCTTGCGCGATCGGGCGACACGCTCGCTGGACGGCCCCAGTGACAATGCTGCGATCGGCGCATGGCTGAACCGCTATCTGGCGAGCGGACGTCCCGCCTGACGGCCAGGCTGGCCGCACCGTTGAAAGGATCGTACGCCCCGACGATGGACGCACGCCCCCTTCCCGATCGGCCCCGGCTCGTGACCGAACGCCTGGTCCTGCGCCACCCGCAGCACCGCGACGCGGATGCGATCGTCGCGGCGATTGGCGATCGGGACGTCGCGCGACGACTGGCGCGCGTGCCGCATCATTATGGGCCTGAGGATGCCGCCTTTTTCCTGGACCGGATCGTCCCGCATGAATGGGTGTGGGCAATCACACGCAGGCACGACGACACGCTGGTTGGCGCCATCGGCCTCACGCCGTCCCCGGCGCCGGATGTCGCCGAACTCGGCTATTGGCTCGGCCGGCCGCACTGGGGGTTGGGACTGGCAACCGAGGCCGCGCGGGCGGTGCTGGCGTTCGGGTTCGACACGCTGGCACTGCGGACGATCACATCGGGATATTTCCTGTCGAACCCCGCCTCCGGCCGCGTTCTGGATAAGCTGGGGTTCGTCGAGACGGGCCCCGCCATGCGCCCATGCCTCGTCGAGGGCGGCGACGTGCCATCGATGGAGGTACGGCTGGCGTCCCGCTGACCGCTTCCGCTCCGCCCCCGACGCTGGCAAAGGCCGGGCCGACCACGATGGAGACGACGGTGCCCCTTACCCTCTACGGCATCCCCAATTGCGACACGGTGAAGAAGGCGCGCGTCTGGCTGGATCAGGCGGGCGTGTCGTACCACTTCCACAATTACAAATCCGATGGAGCCGATGAGGGGCGACTGCGGCACTGGGTCGACACGCTCGGCTGGGAGGTCCTGCTCAATCGCGCGGGCACGACGTTCCGCAAGCTGCCCGACGCCGACCGCGCCGATCTGAATGCGGACAAGGCGATCGCGCTGATGATCGCACAGCCCTCCATGATCAAGCGCCCGGTGCTGGAGGGCGACGGCGTGCTGCTGGTCGGCTTCAAACCCGATGCGTGGGCTGCCGCGCTGGGGTGACGTTGCGTCGCGGGGCGTGCCGCGGCATCCTTATTTCCAAAAGAGGGGGATGCGATGACACGCGGCAGACCGGCGACGCCTGTATGGTTCACCATCGTTGTGATGGTTCTGGTCATCTGGGGCGCAGTGGGCGTGTTCGCCTGCGTCCAGCAGATCCGCCTGGGCGCGGAGGCGATGGGGCCGGCGGACGCTTATTACCGACGGCTGTATGCGAGCTTCCCGATCTGGTACAATGGCGTCTACGCCATCGCGACCGGCAGCGGCCTTGCTGCCGCGCTCGCGCTGGTGCTGCGGTCGGCGCTGGCCCGACCGCTGTTCCTCGTATCGCTGGTCGCCGTGATCGTGCAGTTCGGCTGGCTGTTCGTCGCGACCGACATCATCGCGGTGCGCGGCGCGGCGCAGGTCGTCCCCTTCCCCGTTTTCATCGCCGCGGTGGCGCTGTTCGGCGTCTGGCTGTCGGGCCATGCGCGTCGGCGGGGATGGATCGGTTGAGCCAAGGCGCGTAAGGCCTGCTGCCATGTCCACGACCTATACGATCGACACCGCGACCAGCCGTGCGAATCCGACGCCGGCGCTGCGCAAGCGCCTGACCGTCCCCGCGATCCGCCAGCGCAAGGGGGCTGAGCCACTGGTGATGCTGACCGCCTATACGGTGCGCACAGCGCAATTGCTCGACGCGCATTGCGACATGCTGCTGGTCGGCGACAGCCTGGGCCAGGTGATCTACGGCCTACCCTCCACCGTGCCCGTCACGCTCGAGATGATGGCGGCGCACGGCGCGGCGGTGGTGCGCGGCAGTGCGCATGCGGTGGTGGTCATCGACATGCCCTTCGGCAGCTACGAAGCCTCGCCCGAAAAGGCCTTCGAAAGCGCCGCGTGGCTGCTCAAGCAGACCGGCGCCGCGGCCGTGAAGCTGGAAGGCGGCGCGGCGATGGCGTCCACGGTCCGCTTCCTGTCCGAACGTGGCATTCCGGTGATGGGCCATGTCGGGCTGACGCCACAGGCGGTGAACGTGCTGGGCGGCTATGGCGCGCGCGGGCGGACCGAGGCGGAGGCGGAGAAGATCGTCGGCGATGCCGTCGCCGTCGCCGAAGCGGGTGCCTTCGCCGTCGTGATCGAAGGCGTGATGGAGCCGATCGCGATTCGCATCACGCAAGAGATCGCCTGTCCGACGATCGGCATCGGTGCGTCGGCGCAGTGCGACGGGCAGGTGCTGGTCGCCGAGGACATGCTCGGTCTGTTCGAACGCACTGCGCGCTTCGTGAAGCGCTACGACGACATGGCCGGCCGCATTTCCGCCGCAGCCGAAGCCTATGCCAGCGAGGTACGGGCGCGCAGCTTCCCCGGCCCTGAGCAGATCTATCCCGCGAAGGGATGATCGACGCGCAGGCCGACAGCCTGCATGACCTTTTGTTTCCCGGCGGGCGTCGCTAAGAGTGCGCGCCAGACTTTTATCGTCCGCCCCTTATCGTCCGGAGCCCTCCTTGGCCCTTACGCCGCAAAACAACGATGCGTTCCTTCGCGAAGTCGACGACGAACTGCGCCGCGACCAACTGCTGACCTTCTGGGAACGCTATGGCCGCTGGACCATCGTGGGAATCGTCGCCGCTCTCGCGGCGTTCGGCGGATTCCTGTACTGGCAACACCGCCAGACCGAAGCGGCGGGCGTGCAGGGCGAACAATTGCAGGCCGCCTACGACCAGCTCGGCAACGGCCAGCCCGATGCCGCCGCCAAGGCGCTGGCGCCGATCGCGCAGACCGGCCGCCCCGGCTATCGTGCGCTGGCTCAGATGACCGAAGCGGACATCCTGCTGTCGAAGAAGCAGGACAAGGCCGCCGCCGCCAAGTTCGCCGCGATCGCCGCCGACAGCAGCGTCGCGCAGCCGTTCCGCGATCTCGCGCTGATCCGCCAGACCGTCGCCGAATATGACACGCTGAAGCCGCAAGTGGTGATCGAGCGGCTGCGGCCGATCGCCGTTCCCGCCAACGCCTATTTCGGCAGCGCGGGCGAACTGGTCGCGATGGCCTATCTCGACAGCGGGCGCCGCGACCTTGCCGGCCAGATGTTCAGCCAGCTCGGCAGCACCGAGAGCGTGCCCGAGACGATCCGTCAACGCGCGGTTCAGATGGCCGGATCGATGGGGGTGGATACATCCGCCGCCAAGGTTCGCGTCGTTACCCCCGCCAGCGCCGCGACCGCGCAATAACCCGCCGCACGATAGAGAAGGCCTCGCGTAGATGAAGACCACCATTCGTGCCTCGGTTGGCATTGCGGCCCTGATGGCCTTGTCCGCCTGCGGCGTGTTCAAGGGCGCACCCAAGAAGACGCCGACCGTCGGCCAGCGCGTGCCGATCCTGACGTCGGAAAACGGCATCGAGGCCGATCCGTCGATCGCCGACATCCAGGTGACGCTGCCCGCCCCCGCCGCCAACGCCAGCTGGTCGCAGCCGGGCGGCAATGCCGCCAAGTCGATGGGCCAGCTCGCGCTCGCCGAAACCCCGTCGCGCATCTGGGAAAGCCGGATCGACGGCGGCTCGGTGCGTGAACGGCTCGCCGCCGCGCCGGTGATCGTCGATAACAAGCTGTATATCGTCGACGTGCAGGCGCAGCTGCATGCCTTTGCCGCCGATACAGGTGCCAAGCTGTGGAGCGCCAGCGTCGCGAGCGGCGATGCCAATCGCCCCGCGCGCTTCGGCGGCGGTGCCAGCGTCGAGGGCGGCCGCGTGTTCGCCACCGACGGCCTGGGCGACGTGGTCGCGTTCAACGCTGCGGACGGCAAGGAAATCTGGCGCGCCAAGCCCGGCGGCCCGCTGCGCGGCGCACCGACGCTGGCCAATGGTTCGGTCTATGTGCTGAGCCAGGACAATCAGATCTTCGCGATCGACCAGAGCGACGGCAAGGTGCAGTGGGCGCAGTCCGGCACGCTGGAAACGCAGGGCGTGTTCGGCGTCGCGGCACCGGCCGCCAGCCAGGGCACGATCGTCGCCGGCTTCTCGAGCGGTGAGCTGAACGCCTATCGCTACGAAAACGGCCGCGTCCTGTGGGGCGATGCACTGTCGCGCACCTCGATCACCACGTCGGTGTCGAGCCTGTCGGACATCGACGCCGATCCGGTGATCGACAACGGCCGCATCTTTGCGGTCGGCCAGGGTGGCCGTATGGTCAGCCTGGATCTCGCGACCGGTCAGCGGTTGTGGGAACAGAATTTCGCCGGCATCTCGACGCCGTGGATCGCGGGCGACTGGCTGTTCGTCGTCACCGACAACGGCCGCCTCGTCTGCCTCGCCCGCTCGAACGGCAAGGCGCGCTGGATCGCGCAATTGCAGCGGTTCAAGAACACCAAGAAGCAGAAGGGCCCGCAGGTCATCTGGTTCGGTCCGGTGCTGGCCGGCAACCGCCTGATCCTGACCAACTCGCTGGGCCAGATCGTCTTCACCTCGCCGACCGACGGCAGCATCGTGAACACGATCGACACGAAGGACAGCTTCGCGCTGCCGCCGGTGGTGGCGAACGGCACGCTCTACACGGTCGGCCAGTCGGGCAAGGTGACGGCGTTCAAATAAGCCGCGCCTCCTGGCGACGGGAGCATGAAAAGACAGGGACGCCGCGGCCGCCACAGGCCCGGCGTCCTTTGTGTGTCTGACGACACCTTTTTGGGCGCGATGGAGCGTCGCCATCGGCGGGCGCTCCCATCCTAACCTACTAAAAGTACCATATCGGGCCAGCAATCTTTCGTCACTTTCGGGCGCGCCCGGCGTTGTGATGGGGTCTTTCCTGTCGAGGTCCTGTCCGTCCATGCCGCATCCCTCTGATCGTCTTGCCGTTCTCGAATCCCGACGGACGTTGAAGATGGCGCGATCGGCCCATGCCTATGTGCGGGGCAATACGGCGAAATTCTACGAGTGGCTGGCGGCGTCCGACGCGGCACGGCGTGTGCCGGTGGGGCCGGCGGTGTGGATTTGCGGCGACTGCCATCTCGGCAATCTGGGGCCGATCGCCAGCGGCGACGGGTCCGTCGCCATCCAGATCCGCGATCTCGACCAGGCGGTCATCGGTAACCCCGCACACGACCTCATCCGGCTTGGCCTGTCGCTGGCCACGGCCGCCCGCGGCTCCGACCTGCCGGGTGTCGTCACGATGCGGATGATGGAAGCGATGGTCGATGGCTATGCCGCTGCGATCCACGACCCGACCAGCGGCGACCCCGGCGTCGAATCCGATACCGTCCGCAGCGTCGAACGCGAGGCGTTGGGCCGGCGCTGGCGCCATCTGGCGAAGGAACGGCTGGATGCGGTGGAGCCGCGCATCCCGCTCGGCAAGAAGTTCTGGGAGCTGGCGCCCGAGGAACGCGAGGCGCTGACCACGCTGTTCGCCGACGAGCGCGTCGCGGCGATGATCCTGTCGCTGAAAGGCAAGCCGAAGGATCGCGAGGTCCGGCTGGTCGATGCCGCCTATTGGATGAAGGGGTGCAGTTCGCTGGGCCTGCTGCGCTATGCGGCGATCGTCGCGCTCCGGACGCGCAAGGGCAATTGGTCCTATGCGCTGGTCGACCTGAAGGAAGCGACCGCCCCCGTCGCACCGGCGGCACGCGGTGCGGCGATGCCGCGCGACCCGGGCGAGCGGGTCGCCACAGCCGCCCGCCACTTGTCGCCCTATCTCGGCGCGCGGATGATGCCGGTCCGGATGCTCGACCGGTCGCTGTTCATTCGTGAGCTGACCCCGCACGACCTGAAGCTGGAGGTCGAGCAGTTCAGCCGCGGCGAGGCGATCCGCGCCGCCCGCCACCTCGCCTTCGTCGTCGGCACGGCGCACGCCCGCCAGATGGACGCCGCCGCGCGCGCGGACTGGATCGACCAGCTCGAATCGGGCCGGCACGGGCAGCTTGATGCCCCCTCATGGCTGTGGGAAAGCGTCGTCTCACTCTCCGGTAGCCATGAGGCAGGCTATCTCGATCACTGCCGGCGGTATGCGCTGGCGGCGTAGGCGATCGTGGCTACACCGTCTTGCCCTACACCGTCTTGCGCAGCGTGAAGCTGATCGTCCGCCCCAGCGGATCGAGATAGGCGGACTGATAGCTGAGCGGCGTCGCGCCCAGCCGGTCGCGGACCTGCGGCCGGGTGTTGAACAGGTTCGTCACACCCAGCGAGGCGCGCGTCCCCTTCAGCCATGCAGGCGCAGTCTTCCCACCGAACCGATCGGCGAGATTGGCGAACAGGTTGACGTTCACCGTGGCGAAGCTTGGGAACCGCAGGTCGCCCGCGCTGCCCGCCCCCTGCAATGTCGTGCCGCTCTGCCACGTCGTCGTGACCCGCGCGCCAAGCCCCCGCTTGAACACCCCCGCCTGTGCCTCGATCTCGTGGCGGCGGCGCCCGCCGCGCAGGTCGATCGCGCCACCATCCAGCAGGTCGAGCGTCGGTAGCCGGTCGTTCAGCTCGATCGCGTCCTTCAGATACCAATTGTGATAGAGGCTGACGAACAGCCGGCTGCGTAGATTTTCCCCCGCGCGCGCCATGGCGCTGCCCGGCTCCGCGCGCGTCATGATGGCCCCCGGGTTCGCCCGCATGGCCTCCGCCTCGCTGCTGTACACCCGCATTCGGGCCGCCTGGAATCCGGGGGGCACCGCGCCGAGCGGGCGTGTGAAATTGACCCCCCAGCGCAACTGACGTTGGCGGGATTCGGCGAAATTGAGCGGCCGCCCGTCGATCCCGGTCAGCCGGCCGCGATCGTTGCGGGTGAACCGGCCGGGAAAGGCCGCCTCGATATCAGGCGTCACGATCGGAAAGGTGGCGATGGGGCGATCGATCCGCGTCGCGACATAATCCACGCTGAGGGTAAGGTCCTTCTGCGCCAGCGGGCGGACGTTGACGCCCAGCCGGACGACATGGCGATCGTCGCTGCGCAGGCCAGGATTGCCGCCCGACACGCGGGTGACGTCCACCACCTCCCGCCGCGCGAGGTCGAACGTCCGGACGTTGGGCGTGACGAGCGTGGGGCCACCGAGTTGTTCCAGCGTCGGCGCGCCCTCCTCATGCGTGGCGGATGCGATCACGTTGACCGCAGGCACGGGTGACCAGGCGAGGCCGTAACCGAACGTCCGCAGCGTCCCGACGTCCGACAAGCGCTCCAGCGCGACATTGGCGTTGAGGCTGAGCGTGCCGAAGGGCGACGGCGAACCCGGCTTGCGGCTGAGGATCGGCAAAGCGATGTCGATCTGTGCCGCCCCCCGGTTGCGCGCGAGGTCGCCGATCTGCGTGACGCCGCCGATCGACGACCGGCTGTCGAGCCCCCGGAATGCGACGCCCGCCTGCACGCTCGCCGACAGCGGGCCGGCCGGCAGGTCTGCGATCGGACCGTTCAGCAGCAGGTCGGCCCCGGCGAGCGTATCGACGAACCGCGCCGAATCGCGTCGCCCCAGGTCGCTGGGGACATCGGTGCGGAGGATGCTGCCGATGCGATCGTACGTGCCGGTGACCGTCCACTGCCACTGCCCTTCCCTGCCGCCCAGCGTCGTGCCGAGATGCGCGACCGATCGCTCGCCATCCCGCCGCAGCACCTCGTCACCGGCCCGTCCCAACAGGCTGTGGCTCTGGTTCGATTCGAAACGGCCGTTCAGCGTCGCGGTCGAATCGCCCGCCATCCGGCCGCTGACCAAGCCGTTGACCGCGATCTGTTTGGTTTGGGGCAGCAGCGTTCGCAACCGACCCAAGTCGGACACGCCACCGATCTGGACGATATCCCGATCGCTTTCACGCAGCACCGCGGCGCGATTGTACGTCGCCCCCAGGCTGACGCGCGTATCGCCGCGCAGCGCGAGATAGTCGGCACTGCCGATCGTGCTATCCCGGCCGCCCTCGGTCGGCGCGACATAGCCGAGCTGCCCCACGCGCGACCGGAAATTTGCGAAGGTTACAATGTTCACGACCTTCTGGTCGGCGCGATAGCCGTATTGCAGCGCGAGCTCCTCGGGGAACACCTCCATCCGCTCGATCGCCTCGGTGGGAATGCGCGCGATTTCCGAAAAGTCGGAGATGCGCCGGCCGTTGAGCAACGTCACCGGCGTGCCGTCGCCCCGCCCGCGGTTGCTCGCGACCTGCGGCCCCAGCGCCTCCAGCAGCGCGCCGATCGAATCGGCGCCATAGGCCCGCAGATCAACCGGGCTGAATACGCGCTCGGGTGACAGGTTGCCGACCACGGCGCCCCGCGGCTTTTGCGCGGCGACGACGATATCGTCCGGCGCGTGCGCCGGCGCTTTGCCGAACCCGGGCGGAGGATTCTTGCGAAACCGTTCCTCCAACTCCCGCTGGATCTCCGGCGGAAGCGGCTTGCCGTCCGCACCGCGAAACTCAATCCGCGGCCCCGCCTTGGCCGCCGGCTTCGCCTCTTGCGCGGGCGTGGGCGGCGTCGACGCCTCCTGTGCCGCGACACCGCTTGCCGCACCCCCCGTCAGCAGCATCGCCGCCCATCCGTGCCGAACCATCACACCGTTCCTCCCTCGCTGGTGTCGTGGATGGACAGGGAAGCGGACGCGGGTAGCGTGGCGATGGCGCGCCGGTAGCCGTGGCTGATACGCAAATGCTACACAGCGCTGCTAGGAGGGTCGGCATGGAGTCCGCGGCCATCGCCCCTAGTACGATCCTCGTCGTCGATGACGACGCCAGCATTCGCGATGCGATCGCCGACTTTCTGGGCGGTCACGGCTATGCGGTGCGCACCGCGCGCAATGCCGCGGCCTGCGATCACGAACTAGCCCAGGCGCCCGTCGACCTGATCGTGCTCGACGTGATGATGCCTGGCGAGGACGGGCTGTCGCTCTGCCGCCGGCTTGCCCCGGCGGGGACGGCGATCCTGATGCTCAGCGCGCTGGATGCGGTCACCGACCGGATCGTCGGGTTGGAGGTGGGCGCGTGGGACTATCTGACCAAGCCGTTCGAGCCGCGCGAACTGCTGGCCCGGGTGCGCGCGCTGCTGCGCCGCCCCGGCGCGGAGCGCGCCGATTCCGGTACGAAGGACGGTGTCAGCTTCGCGGGCTGGTGGCTCGACATGGAGCAGCGGCGACTGCGCGACCCGGCCGGACGCCCGCTGGCGCTCAGCGAGGGCGAGCATGCCCTACTGGCGGCCTTCGTCCGCCGTCCCGGCCGTATCCTGACGCGCGATGCACTGCTGGATCTGGCCCGTGGTCTCGATGCGGCCTCCTACGACCGCGCCATCGACATTGCGGTCAGCCGCTTGCGCCGCAAGCTGGGGGACGCCGATCCCGCGCCCCTGATCGAAACGGTGCGCGGCGTCGGCTACCGCTTTCTGCCCACGGTGCGGCCGGCATGAGGCGACCGCCCAGCGCGCTCGTCGCGATCGGCGGGTTCGGCGTCGCCGTGGCGACGCTGAGCGTCGCGACGACCGCGGCGATCGTCATCCTGGCGCCGCAACCGCCTGCACCGCGGTTCAGCGCGGCCGAGGCGGTCGCCGCGTTGCGCCGGCCGATGCCCGGCTTCGACCGACGCTGGCGTGCCGATCCGCCATCGGGCACGCGCGTGCCGATGCTGGAAGGGCTGATCGCCGGCGCACTCGGCCGATCGCCGGGCGACATCCGGGTAACCTGGCCCGATGGGACGCGCCGGTCGAACATCATGGTCCAGCGCACGACCGTCACCCATGTCCCCCCGCCCGGGGCGACGACGATACCGCCGTCCATCGTCCTTCTGCGGCGGGGCGGCACGCGGTTCGACATGGTGAGGCCCGAGGCGGCCGGCGGGGCGATCCGCGCCGCGCTGATCGGCGTGCCGATGACGGCCTTCGCGGCAAGCGTGCGCCAGCCCGACGGACGCTGGCTGACCGTATCGGCGACGCAGCCGCTGCTGGGTGGCTGGCAGCGGAACATCCTCATCGCGTTGGGCGTCAGCCTGCTGCTGCTCGCCCCCCTCGCCTGGATTTTCGCCCGTCGGATGACCCGGCCGTTCCGGATCTTGGCCCGCGCCATCGATCGTGACGATACGGTCGCAGGCCTGCCCGGCGGCCCGCGCGAATTGCGCGAGGCGGCGGCGGCGATCGCCTCGATGCGCAACCGGCTCGCCATCGAAGCGGCCGAACGCGCGCGGATGCTGACCGCGATCGCGCACGACCTGCGGACACCCCTCACCGGGCTACGCCTGCGCGTCGAGACCGCGCCTGAACCACAGCGATCGCGCATGGTCGCCGATGTCGACCGCATGCAGGCGATGATCGGCGAGGTGCTGGCCTTCGCCCGCGACGCCGCCGCCCCCGCCGCGATCGTCGAGGTGCGCTCTCTGGTCGCCGCGATCGTCGCGGATGCACGCGACGCCGGGGCGAGCATCCGCCTGCTGCCCGGTGAGGATGCGTGGGTGCGGCTACCCGAACCGGCCTTTCGCCGCGCGGTCGAAAATCTGGTGCGCAACGCGGCCGATTATGCGGGCGGGGGCGACGTCGCGGTGCGGCAGGATGGCGCCACCGTGCTCGTGTCGGTCACGGACACGGGGCCTGGCATTCCCGCCGCGGATCGCGAGCGCCTGCTGCTGCCCTTCGAACGCGGCGAGGCCTCGCGCAATCGCGGCACGGGCGGGGCGGGCCTCGGCCTCAGCATCGTCCACGACTTCGCCGCGCAGCACCGCGGCACCTTCACCTTGGGCGAGGGCCCGGACGGCGGCACGATCGCGACGCTGCGACTGCCCTCCGCCTGAGCAGTTCCGAAAACCACCCGCGCTCGACATCCCGATGACGGCGGAAGAGGCCGCCATACGGGGCATCAGACGTGGTATAGCGCCCACCCGACGGCCCTAGCTTGCAGCCGTCACGCGACCGCGCTCAATCGTCGTAGACCCACTCGGACCATTTGACGACGTTATGGTGGCTGCAATTGACCAGCTGGACCGTGCATTGCTTGGTATTCCAGTCGCTTTCGCACGAATGGCGAACATGGGCGATCGCCTCGTCCTGCGTGCTGCCGGTATCGACGCTGTCATGCCCCACCACCGGCCGGCCGCCCTCCACGGCGCGGGCGACCGCCGCGCATTGGTTGGTGTAGGACAGCATCAGCTGACACGCCGTCCCGCCATTCTGGCGGCAATTGGTCAACACCCCGTCCTGCGCCTCGCGCTTCGAGGGATATTGATAGCTGCCGAACCAAACGCCCTTGCCCTTGTCATAGGCGATGGCGCCGAAGGCCCGCTCGATCCGGTGGAAGCCTTGCAGGCGCGGCACGGGCGGTCCGCAGTTGGGACTCCCCTGGGGGACACCGTTGCAGATGAAGGGCGGCCGCACCTGCGCGTCGACCCGCGATATCCGCGACAGGCCGAGGGCGATGGCCGGCACCGCCAGGGCCATCGTCCCCCAGAGCACAGCGCGGCGTTGTGCCAGCATGTGCTACAGCCCCAGCGCGTTGCGCAGGCCGCCGAGGCTCCGCTTCTTCGGCTTCTCGGGCGGCGTGTCGGTGGCGGCGTTGCTTTCGATCTGAGCGCCGGGGCCGCAGCGATGCTGCTTGTCCAGTTCGGCCCCCACGGCGCCACCGGCGGCGCTGGCGGCCACGGCCCCCTGCCCGCCGCCGCCAATCTTGCTGCCGAGCAGCCCGCCCAGCGCCATGCCATAGGCCGCCTTCATGCCGCCGTTGACCGTCTTGGAACAGTCGGTGACGTCGCGCGCCTTGGAGGTGTGGACCTTCGGTCCCGTCCCGCCGGCGGCGGACGCGGTCGCCTCGCCCGTCGCGGCCCCGGCCGCGCTCTTGTCGACCGTCACTTCGTAGATCGTCGTGCGGTCCGGCCCCTCGAACAAATGGAGCATCACCCAATCGTCCCCGCGCTGCGCGACGATGACGCGCATCCGGTTGCCGAACAGCCCATCGGCAAACCCGTCCGGCGCGACGCGATCGGTCAGGAAGATCAGCCGCCCCATATCCTTGCCGCACGCCACGGTGCCCGTGCAGTCGAACACGGTGCGATAGCCGGCGCGCTGTAACAGCCCGGTGTAATAACGGCCCACCGCCAGCGTCGGAACCGCCGTGGGCGTCGCATAGTCGATATGCGTGACCCGCCCCTCGAGCGTCCGCACAGCCCGCGTCGTCGTCGCATCGTCGATGCGGGCGATCGGCAGGACCACCTGATCCTCTGCCGGCGGCCGGTAGTTCTTGATCGCGGCGCCGGCATAACGCGGCAACAGCGGATGATCCTCACCGGGCCGATCGGCCCAGGCAGTGGAGGCCGTTGCGGCCAGAACGAGCGCGATGGGAATGAACCGCATTGTGATCTCCTGCGTCAGGAATGGACCAAATGGCTGTGTTGCCCGTATAGGACAGATTGATGCAGATCAACCCGGAATGTCGGGTCCTGCGCGGTGTGTCCGCGCGCCGGACGAAACGGGATCAGAACCGGAAGCCGAGGCCGACCACCGCCTGATGCCGGTCGTAGCTGCCAGCGTAGTTGGCGTAGCGATATTCGGCCTTCAGCGTCGTGCGATCGCTGACGTGATGCTCGACGCCCGCGCCAAGACGAAACCCGTCGACCGTACCGCTGGTCGTCTGGCGCGCGGCGAACATCTGCTCAACATTGGTATAGCCCGCCTTGCCATATAGCAGCGTCGCATCGCCGATCGGTGTTCCGAGACGGCCTCCGACATAAGCGTCCCGTCCCGTCGTCACGCACAGGCTGCTATTGCTGCCGCTCGTCGAATAGCGGACGCTGCACTGGCGGTTCGACGAGCCGGTCAATTCGCCCTCGACGCCGACGACCAGACCGTTCCGCTGCCAGTCATAGCCGATCTGCCCGCCATAGGTCGCGCCGGCGCTCCAGTCGCTGAAGCGGTTGGCGCCGTCGACGCCGACGATCAGCGTAACGCTGCCCCCCTCGAAAGGCCGGGCCACGTGATCCTGCGCGGCGGCAGGCGTCGCGCCGATCAGGGCCAGAATCGAAAGGGCGGCAGTCCATCGCATCGTCATTCCTTCGTGTTGATCGTCTCGCACGATCGCATCGACGTGCTGACACGGAGGAACCGCAGTCCGGGCCGCGAACTTTTTTCTAGAAGCGCCGGGTGGCCGAGAGGGTCAGGGTGCGCGGATGATATGGCGTGTAGTAACGGGCGGTCGTCGCAGCGAAGGGATTGCCGAAGGCCAGGGTATCGACACGCACCCCGGTCAGGTTGTCGACGTCGAGCGCCAGCGTCAGTTGGCGAGACTGGCCGACCACACCGAATCGCCCGATGACGCGGGCCGGCATCCGCCGATCGGCGGGGTAATCCAGCCCCAGATGTGTGGCGCCGGTCAGTTCGGCGGACAGGCGCGGCACGACCTGCCACCCGCCCAGCGTCTGTGCCCGAGACACCGCCAGCCGTGCCGACAGATCGGGGACCAACGGCAAACAGCGTGAGGGCCCATCGCGACGCCGCGGGCGCTGCGCCACCCCGCCCGCCACGATCCGCCAGCCTTCTGTGGCCTGCCAGTCGACGCTCGCGTCCACGCCGACGATGCTGGCGCGTCCCGCGTTGCGCGTGCCGATCCAGCCTTCGGGACGGAGATAGTCGGACTGGATATCGCTCCACCGGGTGAGGAACAGATTGCCGTCGATGCCCAGCCGCCCGCCAAGCAGTCGCATCCGGCCGCCGAGGTCGATCGCGCGCACCCGATCGGACGCGTAACGCCGCGTCACGCCGTCGTCGGTATTCAATCCGCCCGGGCGGTAGGCCGTGGCGATGCGGGCATAGACGATCTGCCCCGGATTGGGGGTGTAAGATAGCGAGACGTTGGGCGTCACCCCGATCTCTGCCGGCGCGCGGCCGACTGCGCGATCGATCCCGAAGCTGTCGTTGCGTGTTCCCGCGCGAAAGACCCGGAGGCCAAGCCCTAATCGCCAATGCGCCGTCAGCGCCGCCGACCCGTCGACGAACACCGCCGCCTCCGTCACCGCGCGACTGGCGGCCCCACGACGCGTGACGATCCCGTTGCGCGCCAGTCCGACCAGATTGCCCTCGGTCCGCGTCGACAGGAACGCGGCACCCGCCACCCAGACGAGCTCCCCGCCCTCCGCCGAATTGACGCGGATTTCCTGGTCCACCACGCGCAACATCCGGTCGTTGTAGATGGCGATCGGCACGCCGGGGGTGAGTATGCCGCCATCGTAGCGCTGGCTTTGGCTCTGCGTCGTCAGCCCGGTCGCGACGGTCAGCCGCAGCGCCCCGATCGGCCCCGTGATCGATCCCTGATAATGCGACAGGCGCGCCTGATACGGCTCCGCGGTCGGCACGCTGCGACGGTACGCGTCGGCGCGATCGACATAGGACGTATCGCGGGCATCGATCGCCTGCCGCACCGCGCTGGCGTCGATCAACCATGACCCGACGGGTGCGGCGCGAAGCGCGAGCCGTGCGCCGCGAGTCACCGTCCGGTTGATATTGCGGCGACCATCATCGTCGTCGATCCAGCCCGGATCGACCGTGCCATAGCCGACGATGCGCAGCCCCAGCCCATCGTGGATCAGCGGCACGTTGACGACGCCTTGCGCAGACGGCCCGATGCCGCCGCCCGCGACTCCGGACAGGCCGACGCCCACGTCCGTCTCCACCCTATCCAGCACCGGACGGTTCGTGACGATCCGATACACGCCGCCCAGCGCGCCCGTTCCATATAAAGGCCCCTGCGGTCCCTTCAGTATCTCGACACGCGCAACATCGACCAGCCGCAGGGCGGGATCGGCGCCATCGAAGGCGATGCGCGCATCGTCGAGCTGGACGCTGACCGGCGACTGGCTAAAGCCGTTGAACACGCTGTCGGCGATACCGCGCAAGAACAGCCGGTCCGCGCCCGGCCCCGCACCGGTCAGCGTAAGGCCATCGACGGCCCGCGCAAGGTCACGCGTCGTGCCGATTGCTCCGCCCCCCGCCATGTCCGGGCGCAGGATCGCGACCGGGGCCGGAATGGTGGACATGACCTCGTCGCGCTTACGGCCGGTGACGACGATGTCGGGCAACGGCACGTCCTCGACGGGCGCCGTCGCGACCGGCGCCGCGCGGGGCGCAAGCGATAGGCCTGCGGCGCGACGCGCACCGCTTCCCACCCGAGCGGGCCGAGCAACTGCGCCAGCGCGTCCTCTGCGGTCATCCTGCCGCGTAACCGCACCGGCGCCAGCCGTGGCAAGGTGCCATCCTGCGTGATCGAAATCTGCGCCTGCGCCGATAGCTGCGCCAGCGCGCCGGTTAGATCACGTGCGTCGATATTCAGGTGATAGCGTCCGCTCTCCGCCGCTACTGGCGCGACCGCGAGGCTAACGAGCGGTGCGATCGGCCAGATGTATCGCATCACCATCCACCCGCAGTGGCAGCCCTGTCAGCGCAGCGAGAGACTGGGCCATTTTCCGCCCGTCGCCTTGCGCGATCATCCCCGAAAAGCGGCGTTCCGCCAAGGCGGGGTCGACCGTTACCGCCGTTCCGCTCGCCCGCGCGATATCCGCGACGACGAGGCCCAGCGGGACGTCGTCATACACCAGCGGCCCGCTCCGCCATCCGCCGACCGTGTTCACGTCGATCGATCGTAGCACGCCGCGATCCTGACCCTGCATCGTCAGCGCGCGGCCCGCCACCACCGCCATCGCGTCGCCGCGATCGGGCGACGAGACCGCCACTTCTCCCTCGGCCACCGCGACCCGCACCATCCCCTCGCCCATCGCGATATCGAACCGCGTGCCGACGTCGCGGATCGTGTAGCGGCCGGCTTGGACGGTCAGCGGTCGGCCGGCATCGTGGCGCACATCGAAAAACGCGGCTCCGTCCAGCGTCAGCGCCTGTTCGCGCGAGGACGGGACGCCAAGCACGCTGCCGGGCGCCAGGATGGCACGCGACCCATCGGCCAGACGGATCGTCCGCACCTGTCCGGGAGCGGTGCGATAGGCGATGACCGCCGGTTCGCCAGTTCGCCGCCCCTGATACAGCAGGCCCAGCACCGCTGCGATCACGGCGGCGGCGATCGCGCTCCAGGCGCCCCAGCGCGGACTACGCCGCCCAGGCAGCGGATCCGCGGATCGAGGGTGCAGCGTCGGTCCCGCCGCATCGATGCGATCGTCCAGCAGGGCCATGGCGTCATAGGCATCGCGATGGCGCGGATCGGCCTCCAGCCAGTCGGTGAAGGCCGCCCAGTCCATAGCGTCATCGGCCTGCGCCAGATGCCAGCGCGCCGCCGCTTCGTCGATGTCCGCGCTCATGTCGTCCAGACGCCGCCCGTCCACCATTCCTCAGTCCTTCAGGGCGCGGCGCAAATGCACCATCGCCACCGCAATGTGTTTTTCGACCCCGCTCCGGCTGATTCCCAGCCGCGCGGCGATCTCCGCATGGCTCAGCCCGTCGAACTTGTGCATCCGAAAGGCCCGCCCCGCCGCCTCGGGCAGCGCGGCGATCGCAGCGGCGAGCCGCGCCGTTTCCTCCCGCTCCACCATCTGCTGGTCTACAGCGGGGGTCGGGTCGACCGGCTCGTCGCCCGCGCCGCCCCGCTCGACGGCCCACGCACCATCGCGCACGACGCGCCGCCGCCGGGTGCGGATCATGTCGAGCGCGACGTTCTGGGCTGCGCGGTACAAATAGGCGCGGGGATTGGCGATGGGGCCGGTCGCGCCACTCTCCAGTCGCAACCACAACTCCTGCATCGCGTCCTCCGCCAGCGCCGGTTCGCCCAGGCGAGCCGTCAGGAAACGCAGCACCTCGGGCCGAAGCGACGTATAAACGTGGAGTAGCCCGGAACTGGGAAGCAAGCCGATACCATCTTCGTTGCGATTGTCCCGCGACGGGCATGGACCACCGTGATCCGCAGCAATGGCGGCGTTCATTGCCGCACCGGCGACGCTATGCAACCCTGTGGCTCGGTGGCGGGCCGCCCCACCCGGCACCGCGATAGCCGATGGGATCATGAGAGCGTGGCATCCCGCGGCCTTTACCGCCGCCCCTCTTTCGTCGGGCTTATTTGATCTAAATCATGTCCGACGCGGATATTTCAAAGTGTTGCTGTGTTGGGGCCGCACGATCTGGAGGCGGCGATGGCAACGACGGCAGGTACGATCACGACGCCCTCCACTGACGGCACGGCCGATCGCAAGCGTGCGACCGGCGCGCTGGCGGCCCTCAATTTCTTCATGGCGGACATGCAGGCGGGCATCGGCCCGTTCCTCGGCGTCTTCCTGCAACAGCGTGGCTGGCAGTCCGGGCCGATCGGCACCGTCATGACCGCCGGCGGTGTCGCCGGCATGCTGTTCACCGCGCCGGCGGGCGCGTTCATCGATCACACGACGAAGAAGCGGCTGGTCGTTGTCGTCACCGGCATCTGTACCGTGCTCGCGTCCTTCCTGATCCTGTGGTCGCAGGCCTGGGCGGTGGTGACGGTCAGCCAGGTGGCGACCGCGATTGCCGGCGCCGCGATCGGCCCGGCGGTGGCGGGGATGACGCTGGGCGTCGTCCGGCAAAAGGGCTTCAACGCGCAGAACGGCCGCAACCAGGCCTTCAACCACGCCGGCAATATGATCGGCGCCGGCCTGTCCGGATGGCTGGGATGGAAGTTCGGCATGCCCGCGATCTTCTATCTGTCGGCCGCCTTCGGCGTGCTCGCGATCATCTCCGTCCTCTCGATCCCCGAACGGGCGATCGACCATCAGGCGGCACGTGGCCTGGAAAAGGGCGACGAAGGGCAGGACGGCGGCAAGGCCGAAGGCTTCAAGGTGCTGATGCGCAACAAGCCGATGCTGATCCTGGCGCTGGCGCTCGCCTGCTTCCATCTCGGTAACGGCGGAATGCTGCCGCTGTATACGCTGGCAGTCGTCGGCGCGGGCCAGGGCAATCCGGCGCTGTTCACCGCGACCACGGTCGTCGTCGCGCAGGCGGTGATGATTGCCGCCAGCATCGTCGCGATGAAGGTCGCGGCAGGGCGCGGCTATTGGCTCGTCCTGCTGATTTCGTTCGCGGCGCTGCCGCTGCGTGGGTTTCTCGCGGGCACGATCATCCAGCATTGGGGCGTCTGGCCCGTTCAGGCGCTCGACGGCATCGGCGCAGGGCTGCAGAGCGTGGCGGTGCCGGGCCTCGTCGCCTGCCTGCTCAAAGGCACGGGGCGCGTCAACGTCGGCCAGGGCGCGGTGATGACCGTGCAGGGCGTCGGCGCCAGCCTGTCGCCCGCGATCGGCGGGTGGATCGCGCAGGCCTTCGGCTATCGCGCCTGTTTCTTCATTCTCGGCAGCTTCGCGATCGCCAGCCTTGCGCTGTGGATCGGCTTTGCCGCCACGCTGCGCCCGGCCTGCGCCGGCACCGATCAGGACTAGGTGAAAGGACGATCCGATGGGCACTTCAATCTGCTGGGCGCATATCGGCGACCTGCACCTCGACGAGGCCGACGACTGGCAGGGCCTAGGCCGGCTCGAATCGATCGTCGATCAGGTTAATCGCGTCGCCGACGGGATCGACTTCGTCTTCGTCCCCGGCGACAACGCCAACCACGGCACGCCCGACCAATATGCGCGGATGATGGCCGCGCTGGGCCCGCTCCAGATACCGTGGCGGATCATTCCCGGCGACCATGATTTCGAGCCCGGCGATCTTGCCCATTACGACGCCGCCATCCCCGCCGCCAACCGCCCGGAGGCGGAGACGATCGCGGGCTATCGCTGCCTGTTCCTCGACATCATATCGGCGGGGGCTGGCGGCCCCGACTTCCGCGTGACCATGCACCACCGCAACCGGCTGGCCGAAGAGCTCGCCCGGGCCGAGGCGGCCGATCAGGTGCCGCTGGTCTTCATGCACGCCTATCCGGGCGACCTTGCCGCCGACGGCGATAGCATCGCCCGCACCTTCGCCGACGCGCGCGTAGCGTTCGTCGATACCGGCCACACACATTACAACGAACTGCTGAACGACGGCCGCGTCATCTATGGCGCGACCCGTTCGACCGCCCAGATCGAGGAGGATGCCGGACGCGCCGGCTTTGCGATCGTCTGCGTCCATGGCCGCGTGCCCAGCTGGCGCTTCCGTCGTCTCGACGCCGCCTGGCCGCATGTTCAGATCGTCAGCCCGTGCGACGCCCGTCTGGTGACGCGCCCCGCCGATCCGCATCAGGTGCCGCGCCCCGGCGCCGTCACCATCGTCGCGCGCCTCTTGGGCGCGGCGGCGGATGCGACGGTCGAGTTGCGCATCGACGACGGTCCCCCCGCCCCCATGCATCGCGCCGACGACGGACTATGGCAGGCGACCGTTTCGATGGAACAGGCCGGCGCGCATGCCGTCACCGTGACGTGCGGCGACGCTCACGACCGGATCGACCTTCTCGTCCGCGGCGAACAGGACATCCCCAAACGCCGCCTCCACGCAGGCCTCGGCACCGACGCCCACGCCATCGGCGCCTGGCCGATCGCCAGCATCGACGGATTGCAGCTAGGCCCGAACAAGAACGGCGGACCACCGGAATGACGCGGCTGTCTACCAATAGCCACCGGGCGGCTGGATACCACGTCGGTCGATCTCATCGAAGGGAGGCCGGATGACGCGATAGCGCGCGTTCGCCGGCGTTTTACGAGCAATACCACTCCGATCAACAGCCAGGCAGGTGAGCCGCGCATGCAAGCGCGCGGACTGATCTACGATTTTCTGATGGCCAGCGATCTCGACCGCGCCCTTATGGTGACGAACATGCTGCCCCCTCCACGGATTGTGCAACGGTCGATGACGGTCTGTCGGGGGTTCTGGAATGGCTCCCGGAGCTCAATAGTACGGTGCTGGCTGCCTATTTGGCGCGACTTCAGACGACTGGGGCAATGGCGCGGCTTTGCCCGAATGGATTGGGTGCCGAGAATGCTGCGGCCGTCTGGTTCAAGGCTGGCAACGATGCGAAAGCGCTGGATTCGGCTGCCGCCGCTAAAAAGCCGTTGGTCCTTGCCCGGACCCAGTCGGAAATTACCGAACGGCGCTTGTCGGCAGGCGATGTGGAAGGCGCTCGATCCTTGGCACGCACCGCCGCGGCGGCCCCTGCGTCTCTGACCGCAGGAAGCGTGTTTGAGCGTGCGAGTGCGGCAAGAGTACGTGTTCGTCTCATCCACCAGTTGACCCGCTCGGGTGAGGTGAGAGAGGCGGAGCATCTGGCTGCCGCATACCCCGGGCCCGGCTGGCGCGGTTTCGCCTATTCGGTCATCGTTGCAACGACGAACCGCGAGCGGGCGGTGCCCAACTGGGGCGGGCCATTTCTCGATCTTACGGACGTACCGGCAGATCGATGACGACGTGGGCGCGATCGCCTGAAGACGTTGGAGGGCGCCGTGGGTGTCTCAAGCATAATCGGCGCGGTAAGCAGCGAAGATGGACTACGTGACCGGTGGGTCAGCCGCTTGGACGACCCACAATCAAACGTTCGCGACCTGCTTCCGGATTTCCAACTTCTGCCGTTCGTCCATCAGCCTGAGGAAACTTACATCCGGAAGCGAATCGTTCCCCCGACTGTACGCGGGTCGCTCGGTGTCCCGACGATCAGGCCCGAATTGCCCGCCTGGATCGTCAGGTTCTGGATGTAGTCGGCGTCGAGCAGGTTTCGTGCCCAGACGATCAGTTCCAGCCCGTCCGCGAAGCGATAGCCGATATTGGCGTTGGTCAGGTTGTAGCTGCGGATATAGGTGAAGCGCGACAGGCTAGGGTCGCCGTTGAAGCCGCTGCGCGAGGCGGTATCGACATGGACGAAGACCTGTCCGTTACCGACGTGTCGCTGATAATCCAGCCCGGCGGTGATCGCGAAGCGCGGCAGCGAGGCAAGACGCTGGCCGGTGAGGCTGCACCGCGTGGTGGAAGCGGTTTGCACCTCCAGCGGACATGGGCCGGCGGGATAGTTGGTATATTCGCCGTCCGAATAGGCGAAGCTGGTGCGTGCGCTAAGGCCCGGTAGGATGAGCGCGGTCACGTCCGCCTCGATACCCTTTACCGTCACCTGCGGGATGTTCGACAGGTAGCCGCGTAGCTGCACCGTCTGCGTCAGCGAGTTCTCGACGACGGTCGCCTGAAAGTCGCGAACCTTGGTGTAGAAGCCATCGATGTTGAAGATCAGCCGGTTGTCGAACAGCGAGTTTTTCAGGCCCACCTCATAGGTTTCGTTGCGCTCGGGCCGCACCACCGCGGTCGCCAGCACCGGCCGGTTGTTGCTGTCGAGTGGCAGGCCCGACATGTTGATCCCCCCCGATTTGAACCCGCGGGCATAGCTCGCATAGGCCATCGTCGTGTCGGTCACCTGCCATGCGAGGTTGCCGCGCCCCGACAGGCTGCCGTCGCTGTCATGCGACTCATAGCTTTGCGGGCGCAGCACGCCGAGGCGGGCGTTGATGAGTGCGGTCTTGGTCGTCGAAGGTCCACCCGAGACGCTGGTGGTGTAAAAGCCGTCCTTCTCCTCCTGCGTATAGCGCAGGCCGACCGTCGCGGTCAGGCGGTCGAAGACGCGGTAGTTGACCTCGCCGAACGCGGCGTAGCTGAGGCTGCGGAAATCGGTGCGACCGTCCTGCCCGTAACCGTCGAGCAGGTTGGACGGCACCGGCGTTACCACGGCGGCTGCGCCCGTGCCGGTCGTGACGGTCGTCCCGATCAGATAGCGGGCGGCGGCCGGACCATAGATGCTGATCGGCCGCCCGGTCAGGCGCTGGCGGAAGCCGTAGAGGCCGACGACATAGGACAGCGATCCGGTGCCGTTCGAGGCAAGGCGCAGTTCCTGGCTATACTGGTCCTGCCGCGACGGAATGTGCTGCGAGAGCTGGACGGGCAAGCCGGTATAGTCGCGGTCGTTCTCCGCATCCCAGTTCCAGAAGCGCCATGCGCTGACCGAGGTCAGCGTGACCGGACCTAGGTTCCAGTCGGTGATCGCGCTCACGCCGCCTTCGTTGGTGTCGACACCCAGCGGGCCGTCGATGTCGGTCTTCCGATCGTAGACATTGGTGCTCGGCGGCGCATAGCCGAACTGCGCGGCCAGTCCGTTCGGCCCGCCGAACTGGCGATTGGCGGCGCGCAAGCTGCTGCCGGTGCGCAGATACACCTGCCCGCAGCAATAGGCCTGGAAGTTGGTGACGTCGGCGATGACGCGCATCTGGATGGTGTCGGCGGGCTTGAATAGCAGCTGCCCGCGCACCGCCTGCGTGCCGATCGTGTTGGCGGCGCGGCCGGTGCGAACATTGTCGAGCACGCCGTCGCGCCGGGTCGACACGCCCGAGATCCGATAGGCGATCGTGTCGGTGATCGGCCCCGACGCCCACCCCTTGGCCTGCACGAAATTATAGTTGCCATAGGACAGTTCGGCGAACCCCTCGCGGGTGAAGGTCGGCGCGTGCGTGGTGATGTTCAGTGCACCAGCGGTCGTGTTCTTGCCGAACAGCGTGCCCTGCGGCCCGCGCAGCTCCTCGACCTGCTCGATGTCGGCAAAGTCGAACGCGGCGGTGGCTGGCCGGGCGTGGTAAACCTGATCGACATAGAAGCCGACGCCCGGCTCCAGCCCGTCATTCGCCTGGCTGACAGCGACGACGCTCGATCCCAGCCCGCGGATGGTGAAAGCGGTGTTGCGCGGGTTGGCCGAGCTGTAGTTCAGCGTTGGGATCAGCGTCGTCAGACCCTGCGTATTGACCGTGTAGCTCTGGTCGATGAGGTCACCGCCCACCACCGACAAGGCTGCAGGCACGCGCTGCGCATCCTCCGTCCGGCGGCGCGCCGTGACGATGACGTCGGGCAGTCCCTCTCCCCGATCCCGGTCGCTCGCGGTCGTGCCTTGGGTCGTTTGCGCCAAGGCGGGTGCGCTAAACGCCGGCATGACCGTCGCACACAGAAGACCCGCGAGCCGCTTCGACATCGACAATACCCCGTTTAGAGCGGCCGTTTCCGCCGCTTTATATCCGGTCGTATATCGATGGTGTATTCAGCCGTATACAGAGATTTACTGGGCCCAAAGCGATCAATCGGGCGCTACCGGCTCCTGCCGCAAATATTGGCGAAGCTGCGCATAGGCCGGGCGGTCGGCGATGGCTGAGGCCTCCCGCTCCATGTCGCGATAGGCTTCGAGGACGGCGATGCCCGTCGGCGACACCCGCGCGCCCCGCTCGCGTCCGCCGCCCTTGATCGTCTCGACCACGACGGGGTCGAAACAGCGGTTCATCTCGTCGACCAACAGCCAGGCGCGACGATAGCTCATGCCAAGCGCCCGCCCGGCCGCGCTGATCGAGCCATGTTCGATGATCGCCTCCAGCAGGTCGGCCTTGCCCGGCCCCATGGCCAGTGCGTCGCCGCAGGCGATCTGGATCTTCAGCCAGAGGGGCCCGAGCTTCATCTTACTTGCCGATCATCACGTCGCTGGCCTTGATGATCACCGTGACGGCGTCACCCTCCGCCAGACCGAGTTCGGCAATCGCTTCTTCGGTGATGCTGGCGGTGACGACATTCCCGCCGCCGATGTCGACCTTGATCGAACCGTTCACGGCGCCCGGCGCAATCGAGACGATCGTGCCGGAGATCTGGTTGCGTGCGCTGAGCTTCATGATGACCCTCCGTTGGATGACCATCGGTTCTAACCGCACTGGTCGCCATAGCCTATATCGTCCCGAGAACGGGACGAGAGCACATCCGCCGGCAGGAAGGCCGACGGTACACGTGGCCATGAGGCATGACGGATCGCGCGTCGGGATATCCGCGGGACTGTTACTCCGCCGCACCGGCGAATGCCGCACCTGTCTTGTCCAAAAGAGCCGTGGCTGCGATAGCCCTGCGTGGGTGCGTCTTTACCAGGGGTGCAGGCATGTTGCGCTGGTCGGGCCGCCAGCGCCGATGACCGTGACGGAAGGCCGGACATGACCGATCGCGCGCGTCCTCCCGCGCCTGCCCTTTGCACCTCACCGCATCGATGCCGCCGTGCGGGTCTGCGCACGGGGGCTGCATGATAGGACGCGACCATCGCTCGACACGCGGCGACGCCACCACCACCGGTGCGTTGCGACGGCGACGGCGCACGCCGGTCTGGCTGTCGCTGCTGTGGAGGGTCGGGCTGGTCCTCGCGCTGCTCGGGATCGCGCTGGCGGGCCATTGGCTCGATCGTGCCGGCCTGCGCGACAATATCGACGGCCACATCAGCTTCGCCGATGTTCTGTACTTCACGATGATCACCGTCACGACCGTGGGTTACGGCGATATCGTGCCGGTGACGCAGCAGGCCCGGCTGTTCGATACGTTCGTGGTCACGCCGATCCGGCTCTTCGTGTGGCTCATCTTTTTGGGAACCGCCTATGACTTTCTCCTTCGACGTGTGTGGGACGGGTGGCGGATGCGCGTGATCCAGCAGCGGCTCAGCGGCCATACAATCGTCACCGGCTTCGGCACATCGGGCAGCGAGGCCGTGGCGGAGCTGATCCGGCGAGGCGCGGATCCCGCGAGCATCGTCGTCATCGACGAACGTGCGGCCGCTATCGAGATGGCCGAGCGGCTGGGTGTCAACGTCATGCAGGGTGATGCCAGCCGCAACGCGACGCTGGATGCGGTGCAGGTCGCCCGCGCGAAGGCGGTGATCGTCTCAGCCGGACGCGACGATACGTCGATCCTGATCGTGCTGACCGCGCGCGGGCTGGCGCCCGGCGTACCGCTAAGCGTGGTGATCCGGTCGGAGGACAACGAACCACTCGCCCGGCAGGCCGGCGCGACGACGGTCATCAACCCGGCCAGCTTTGCCGGTCTGCTGCTCGCCGGCTCGACGCATGGCGAGCATCTGGCCGATTACATCGCCGATCTCGCCGCGCACGGCGGCCGCGTCGCGCTGCACGAACGCGACGTCGCACCGGCGGAGGTGGGCCGGCCGCTGTCCACCCTCACCACCGGGCTCGGTGTTCGCCTGCATCGGGGCGGGACCGCGATCGGCTTCTGGGAACCGGAGGCGCAGCGGCTGGAGATCGGCGACCGGATCGTCGAGATCGTCCCCACGGAGCGCCTGTCATGACCGTCGCCGCATCGGATCGCCCCGACCCCGCCGGGCGCCTCGGCCGGATCGCGCTCTACCGCTGGTGGCGGCGGTCCGTGGTCGGGCGCGTCGATCACGAGGCGGTGCTGGCGCGCGTCATCGAGGAAAGCGGATGGAGCCCGCGCTTCGCCTTCATGACGATGATGTCGGCAGGGATTGCGGTGCTGGGGTTGCTGCTGTCGTCACCGGCAGTGGTGATCGGCGCGATGCTGATTTCGCCGCTGATGAACCCGATTCTGGGCTTCGGCTTCAGCCTGGCGCTGTTCGACTTTCGCGAGTTGCGGCGATCGCTGAAGGCGCTGGTGATCGGGTCGGTCGCGGCGATCGCCTTCACCGCGCTACTGGTGCTCGTATCGCCGTTGCAGGCACCAACCGCCGAGATCGTCGCGCGGACGCGGCCCAATCTGTTCGACCTGGCGGTCGCGCTGTTCGCCGCGCTCGCCGGCACCTTCGCGATCATCCGTGGGCGTGGCGACACGATCGTCGGCGTGGCCATCGCGACCGCATTGATGCCGCCGCTCGCGGTGGTCGGCTACGGCATCGCGACCCGCAATGCGCCGGTCGGCATGGGCGCCTTCGCGCTGTTCGCCACCAACTTCATCACCATCGCCCTGTCCGCCACGGTGATGGCGCGCTTCTACGGGTTCGGCCATCATCTGTCGCGACGGCAGAGCTGGGTGCAGACCGGCCTGCTGACATTGGTCTTCATCGTCATGGCGATCCCGCTGGGCATCTCGCTCAACCGGATCGGACGGGAAGCACTCGCCACCGCGCAGACGCGGTCACTGCTGTCCGATCGGTTCGGCGCGGACGCGCGCGTGACGCAACTCGACATCGATTTCACCGCCCGGCCCATCGTGGTGCGTGCGGTCGTCATCACCCCGCGCCGTTCGATGCAGAAAACGCGCGCGATCCAGGCCGCGCTGGCGCAGCAGCTGGCCCGGCCGGTGCGGCTGAACCTCGACCAGATCCTGCTCGGCGCAGGCGCCGACGCGCTCGCCGCCCAGCGCGAAGAGCTGCGCCAGGCAGGGGAAGCGACCAACACGGCCGCGCAGCATGTTACCGATCTGGCAAACAGTATCGCGCTCATCACCGGCGTCGCGCCCGATGCAGTGACGATCGACCGGGACCACCATCGCGCCATCGCACCCGCCGCCCCGCTACCCGGCGCCACCGTCGCGACCTATCGCATGCTGGAGCGCCGCGTCGCGCAGCAGAGCGAGGATTGGGACGTGGCGATCGTGCCGCCGCAGGGGCCGTTGCCGGAGATCGTCTTCGCCGACGGCTCCGACACGCTCGACGCCGACGCCGGTGACGCCGTCGCGACTTCGGCTTGGGCGGCGCGACGCTGGAACGTATCGACCCTGGCCGTGCCGGGTCTGCCTGCCGGCGCACCGCCCGCCAATCCGAATCTCGATACGCGGCGGGCATTGTCGATCGCCGCCGCGTTGCGCCAGCAGGGCGTAGCCGCAACCCCTGCACCGGCTGCGGGTCGCCGGTTCGCCCTGACGCCCGCCGCAACACCCGCCCCATGATTCCCGGACGATCGAAGGACTATTGATGGCAGAGATCGGACTGACCGAATTGGGAACGATGCTGATCGTCGCCTCGCTGGTGGCGATGGTGTCGCGGCGGATCGGCCTGCCTTATACGGCGGGCCTCGTGCTGGCGGGCATCGGCCTTGCCTATTTCCCGGTCGGTGCCGACCTGCCTTTATCGCGCGAGCTGATCTTCAACGTCTTCCTGCCACCGCTGATCTTCGAGGCGGCGATGCAGCTGCGCTGGTCGCGCTTTCGGACGGAGATGCCGCTGACAATCGTGCTCGCCTTTCTGGGCGTTGCGATCAGCGCCGCTATCGTCGCGGGCGGCATGCATCTGCTGCTCGGCTGGAGCGTGCTGGGCGCAACGTTCTTCGGCGTCCTGATCGCCGCGACCGACCCGGTGTCGGTCATCGCCGCATTCAAGGAGATGCGGGCCGAACCCCGGTTGAGCATGGTCGTCGAATCCGAAAGCCTGCTCAACGACGGCGTCGCCGCCGTCGGCTTCGCGATCCTGATCGGCGTCGCGAATGGCGAGGCGCTCACGACCTCTGGCGCCGCGCTCGCCCTGTTATGGACGGTGGCGGGCGGCCTTGCCATCGGCGCTGTCATCGGCTTCATCGTGCTGACCGTCGCGGGCCGCACCGAGGATCATCTGGTCGAGGTGACGCTGACCACCGTCGTCGCCTGGGGATCGTTCCTGCTCGCCGAACACGTCCATGCCTCGGGCGTGTTCGCCGCGCTGGCAGCCGGGCTCATCGTCGGCAACCTCGGCCCGCGCGGGTCGATCTCGGTCGCCGGGCGACAGCATGTCCAGGATTTCTGGACCTATGCCGCCTTCCTCGCCAATTCGTGCCTGTTCCTGCTGATCGGCAGTCATGAGGCGCACCAGCCCATCGCGCTCGTGTCGCTGCCGCTGGGGATGGCCATCGTCCTGACGCTGATCGGTCGCGCGGCGGCGGTCTATCCGCTGGCGTTGCCCTTCGTGCGGTCGGGGCTGCGATTGCCGGCGACCTATCAGCATGTCCTCGTCTGGGGCGGGTTGCGGGGAGCGGTCGGGCTGGCGCTGGCCCTGGCGGTGCCGGCCACCGTTGCGGAGCGCGGGCAGATCGTCGTCGTCACGTTCGGCGTCGTCGCCTTCTCGATCTTTGCGCAAGGTCTGACGATGCCGTGGTTGCTGCGCCGCTGGCGCCTGACCGGATCGGCCGACGCGGACCATTGATGCCCCGGAACCCCGGATCGATCCCGGCGCTTGAACGCGCGAGGAAGGGGGCGACGTTGACCCGATGGCAGTGGCTTATCCGCCTGCTCAGCCGCAGGATGTGGTTCAGGGCGGCGCTGGTCTGCGCCTTCGGCGGCGCCCTTGCGCTGACGGGCGCGTTGGTGGGGCACACGATATCGTACGACTTCGCCGCGAAGATCGGCTCGAAGTCGGTCGACAACATCCTCACCATCCTGGCGTCCAGCATGCTCGCCGTGACGACCTTCTCGCTGAGCGCGATGGTCTCGGCCTATTCGGGCGCGACCAGCACGCTCACCCCGCGTGCCGTGCAACTGCTGATCGACGACAGTACCGCGCAGAATACGCTTGCGACCTTCCTTGGCAGCTTCCTGTTCGCGATCGTCGGCATCATCGCGCTGTCGACCGGGCTGTACGGCGAGACCGGGCGCGTGATCCTGTTCTTCGGAACGATCGTCGTCATCCTGTTCATCGTCTTCACGCTACTGCGTTGGATCGAACATATCGCGCGGTTCGGCCGCGTCGCGGATACGATCGATCGGGTGGAGCGCGCGGCGCTGGCCGCGGTCGACACGGTCGCCATGCCGTTGGCCCTGGATGCACGGCCCGACGGCTCGCCCCCTCGCGGCATGATCGCGATTTGCCCGGAGACGGTCGCGCGGGTCACTCATGTCGACCTCGCCGTGCTGGGCGAGATCGCTGAGGCCGTCGATGCCGACATCCACATTCTCGCCCTGCCCGGCAAGCTGGTGGAACCCGAACAACCGATAGCCCTCGTCTCCCGTACGTGCGACGATGACCGTATCGCGCGTATCCGCTCGGCCTTCACCCTGTCGCATCACCGAGCCTTCGACCATGACCCGCGGTTCGGCCTGATCGCTCTGTCCGAAATCGCGTCGCGGGCGCTGTCCCCCGCGGTCAACGATCCGGGCACGGCGATTGCGGTGATCGAGGCGGGTGCCCGCGTCCTGCGGCGGATCGTCGATCATCAGGCCGATGTGTCGTCTTTGCCCGCTCGGGTGCATGTTCCTGCCATCCACCTCGCCGACCTGCTCGATGATTGGTGCCGCCCGATCGCACGCGACGGTGCCGCCACGATCGAAGTCGGCATACGTCTGCAAAAGGCTCTTGGTGCGCTAGCCGGGCATGCCGAGGACGCCCGTCCCCTCATCCGACGCGAGGCGCAGGATGCCGTCGAGCGCGCAAAGGCGGCATTGACGAGCAGCGCTGACCGGGCGGCAATCGAGCGGGCCTATGCGTCCTGTTTCGGTCAGGGTTGACTCACAAACGGTCGTTTAGCGGCGATGTCCGTGTTCCCCAAGCGAGCCGCTCCTGGACGCTGAGGGCGGCCATTTCGGATGGATTAGTTCCCGCCTCGCTTCAGGTTGCTCTCCCCTGCGTCGGGTTTTACGACGGAGCAGTTCATATGGCTTACCCCGCAAGTCGCGGCCGCCATGAAAGCCGGGCTCTCGATGGAACTGGTTCGCGGATAAATAGAGATAGTCACCGGGACCGATCGACAGGGTATCGGGCCAGTTGATCGGGGATCGCTGCCCAGCGTCGATCGGTGACCGCGATCGAGCAAGCGGCTCGGTTTGTGTTCATAGTCACCGGCAAAGACAAGCCCTCGCAGGTGCCCCGTCGAGGCGGCGGACACTCGCCATGCCTACGCAATGGACCGAGACGTTTCTCCAGCTTGATCCGGGCGATCGCTCGATCAATACCGGACGCCTTCACGCAGTCGTCTCCGATCGTGAGCGTCGCGAACCCCAGCGCGCCAATGATCCCCGGAACGCCGCCCCCTAACGCCAGCAGCACCGTCACGACCACCACCATAAGGACCGTGGCGAAGGCGTTGGCGATGTTGTTGACCGCGATCGTCCGAGAACGTTCCGCCGGGTCGATGTCCGCTTGAAGGGAGGGCGTAGAGCGGCACGATGAATACGCCACCCGATAACGCTGGACCGATCAGCCCCGCCAGGATCGGCCAACCGCCCAAACTTACCAGAAACGCCGATATGTCGGCACCGGCCACCGCGATTGAGACGCTGCGCGTCACGATCCACAATGCGATCAGGGATGCAGCCATGCCCAGTGCGGCGATCGGCTCGTAGCCCGCGGTCACCTCGCCACCGAGCAGCTTGCTCACTGCCAGCGATCCGCCGGCGGCCAATATTGAGAAGACGAGCAGAGACAGGGTCACCGGACCGGCGCCGGCACCCAGCGTACCGCTGACCAGCGGCGCGAACTCCGACATCAGGATTGCAACGAAGGAGAAGAGCCAACTGATGCCAAGGATCGGCGGCCACACGCCGCGACGCGCCCGCGCTACCGACAGAATCGCAACCGTGCTGCGCGACACGTTGCGTTCAATAACAAGCCCCCGTGCCGCCGCCGGCGCGCTCGGCACCGTCAGACTGGCGACGAAGCCGACCGCCGCTACCGCCACGGCCACGAACGCGGCTTTCCACCTCGGGATAAGGCCGCCGAGCAACTGCCTAGTCACGATCGCCAGAAACGTTCCTACTTCGAACAGCCCGGTGCTACCCATCAGCTCGTCGCGATCCAGATGCCGCGGCAGGATCGAATATTCGACCAGCTCGAACGTTATCGGGTGCATATCCATCAGGAACAGATAGGCGAGCAGCACCGGCACCGATTGGAACGAGAACCCGCCCAGCACCAGCATCATAATGCCGATCTCGACAGCCTTTACCGCACGAACCTGCGCCGCCTTATGCCATTTATCGTCAAATTGACCGGCAAAGCCCAACAACAGGAAGTAGACAAAGATGAAAAGGCCTGTGGCGATCTTGCGTGGGCATGAACCGGACTTCCCTTCGTTCTAGGCGATAGCGGTGAAAGTTTCATGGGTCTCGTCGGGCAGGTAGCGGCTGTAGAGCCAGCCGACGCCGATCAAACTGAAGCCGAGCGCGGCGAAGGACGCGATGCGCGCCAGACCGTCGAGGCCGGCGGCGTCGAACAGGAACACCTTCACGACCGCGACCAGCATCAGCGCAAGGCTGGTGAGGCGCCAGTCGCGGGCGCGGCGAACGATCCCGACGCACAGGAACGCACCCGCCAGCAACAGCGCTAGGATCGATCGCGCGATCTGCTCGCCTGCTCCGGTGCCGGTCGAAAGTAGCATCGGCGTGTGGCTGACCTGCCGGAGGAGCGTGAAGGCGGCGACGACAATCAGCAGCATCAGCGCGCCGTCACGCTGGCGGACCGCAGCGGGCAGCAGCCGCAGCATCGCCCAAAGCAGCCCGCCCATGATTGCATAGGACAGCGCCAGCCATGGCCCCGGCTGCTGCAGCTCGATCAGCGGATTGAGGACGATCCCCGTGAACCACACGCCATGGCCAAGCGCCGCCGTGCCGAGGGCAATGGCGGCATCGTCACGCCGCCATCTCCACGCGGCCACCGCGGCGATCGCCAGCATCCCCTCCCAAAGCGTCCGCTCCATCATCGACCGAGCGAGAAACGAAGCATGACTGTCGATCCCGACCACCCGCACCAGCACGACATGCGCCGCGACCACCAACAGCACACCCGCGCCGATGGCGGCACCGCGCCGGACTACACGCGGGGATGAGAGGAGACGCAGCGCCACCAGCAGCGCCCCACCCGGCAGCGCGATCCGTAGGAAAGCATTACCCAGACTCGGCCAGGCGTCGACGAGCACCACGGCCCCCGTAGCGGCGACCAATGCCGAGCAGCCCCAAGCCAGCAGCGGTACAATCGTCCAGCCCGTGGCGATGGCACCGGCCGCCAGCGTGGCGGGTAGAACGGTCGCGCGGCGCGAAACGGCGATCGCACACAGCATGACGACGGGTACGAGCGGCAACATGCTTCCCGACACGACCTGTGCCATTGCGCCATAGCCGATCAGCACCGCTGCCGGCTGCATCACCGCTGCCCGCGTGCCCGTTGAGCGGATCGCCAGACCCAGCCCCACCATGGCGGGCACGATCCACGCGGCGACCTGTCCGCTCCCCGCCTCGCCGAACGTCCGGCCGATACCTTCGCCGACACCGACACCCAGCAAAGCCATCGTTGCCGCGCCGAAGACCCAGCCCGCGCGCTCTATCCGCCGGTCATCCGCCAGGTCGGCGAGCGTCATCATCGCGGCACACAGAAGCGCCGCCGCCGACGCCCACCCTGCGAAGGGCAGCATCTGCGCCGCGGCCAGCGCCAGCGCCCCCGCCGCCGTGATTACCAGCGTCGCAAAGCGCGTATCGTCAGCTCGACCGGCCGCGCGCCATCCGCGCACCGCCACGCCCGCCGCCAGAGCGGCGCCGACCAAAGCCACGAAGCCGACATGATCGAAACGCAGGGCTGGCAGCACGCCGATGGCCACCGCGACGGCCGCCACCATGGGGGCATCGACCGGCCGGGCATCGTCCCGCCACACGCGCAGGGCGGCGGGAACCGCGTGGATGGCAACCAGCGCCGCCAGAAGCGCTCCCATCCCCGCGACGGTCGGCGCGGGCCAAGCGACCCCGAGCAGGATCGCCACGCCCAGCGCCAGCGCCGGAAGATCTGCGAACAGTGGCTCTCGTCGCGACAGGCAAAGGATCGCCAGCGAGATCAGCCCGAACAAGCCCCAGTCAAGCGGTGCGAACCCGCCCAGAGCGACCAGCGCGGCCAGTTGCGCGCAGCCGAGCACGGCTGCCGCGACGCGCAGAAGCGCGGCACGGTCGCCGGCCAACAGCAGCGGCAACGCGATGGCGAGCGCCAGCGTGTAGAGGCCGACTGACAGCGCCGCCGCCAGATCGAGCGCACCGCCCAGAATCAGCAGCGTCCCCCACCCGAAGCCTCCGGCCAGCGCCAGCGCGCCCAGCCACCACCAACGCTGCTGCCGTCCCAGCGCGCACAGCCCGCCGACGGTCAGCGCCAGATACAGTGTCAGCAACGGCACGTTCGGCTCGCCGGCGCCGACCAGCGCCGGCGCCGCCAGACCACCCACAAGTCCGAGCAGCGCACTGGGCGCGCCGAAACGCGACGCCAGCGAGCCAGCGAGCCCTGTCACCAATGCCAAGGCGACAAAGGCCGTGCCCGGCCCGATCAAATCGTAAAGATGCGTCGCCGCCAGCGTCACCGCATAGAGCGTGGCAATGCCGGCGCCCGCCAGCGACTGGCGCACCCGCGGATCGCGCACCACGGCCTCGCGACGCATCGCCACTTCCGCGCCACCGATCAGGCCGGCGCCGAAGATCAGCCCGAACACGACCCGCACCCAAGGCGAGATAAGGCCCGCCTCGATTGAGTAGCGGACGACCAGCACCCCCGCGACCGCCAGCGTCAGCCCACCCGCCCAGATCGGCAGCCGCCGCCCGAACACATCCTCGAAGCGCGACGACGGCGGCGGAATCTCGATCGCCGCCAACTCCGCCACATATGCCTCCTGCGGGGGTTCGACGACCGGCGCTGGGGCCAAGACCACTGGTTCGGCGATAGGCTCCGCCGGGCGATACTCGGCATCATCCAGATCGGGGAACGACTCGGGCGGGAGGTACATAGACGGCGGAGCGGCCACTGCCACCGGGGCCGCCGACGCCGCGAACCAGTCTTCCAGCGTTTCGACGCGGTCGCGCAGCCGCCGAACTTCCTGCCATAGCAACCCAATGGCCACACACCCGACGATCAACAGCAGCAGCGACATTGCCGACCTCCTCGATTCGCCGCCACGCTACCATAAATAAAGCAGTGCTCAATATATAAATTGGACAATGCTCAATTATGGGCCTATCGCCTTTCCATGGGACGTCGATCGGATCACAGCCGCGCCGAGCTTGAGGAGCTGATCCTGTCGACAGGGTCGGCGCTGATCGCCGAAGCCGGATTGGGCGGCTTCTCCGCGCGCGAAGTGGCGCGACGGATCGGCTACTCGATCGGCACGATCCACAACGTCTTCGGCACAGCCGACCGCCTGATCGCGGCGATCAACACGCGCAGCTTCGCCGCCTGGGCAGGATCGCTGCGTGAACGACTGGACGCCACCGGACAGGACGGCGACCGGATCGCGGCGCTGGTCAACGGCTATTTTGGGTTCGCGCGCGAACATCCGCACCTCTGGACCGCGATCTTCGACCACCGCCTGCCCCCCGACAGCGGACTGACAGAGGCCGACGAAACAGGCCGCAGCCTGCTGACCCGTATCGTCGTCCAGGAGATCGCATATGCTGTCGACTGCGAAGCCGACGACGACCTCGCCACCCTCGCGCGATCGCTAATCGCGACGGTGCACGGTCACTGCGCCTTCGCAATCAGCGGCGCGTGGGCTTTGATGGGCGAAGCAGCGCCGGAGGCGGCGGCTCTGGCACGCGTGCGGGAGGTACTCGCCGCTCGATCTGCGCACTGATCGATCTGCGTGACGGACAAGATGATTATCATGACGAGCCACTCTTAGTCATCCATGGCCCATCGCAGCACTCGGACGCAGCCCGGTCGGGCATCGTCAAGCGGAAGCTTCACGCCCTCGAAATATCGCTCACCGACGAGGGCAACGCCCTCCTCTCGCTCCAAATGGCATGCGACCAAGAAAGTGCAGCCAAGCTCGCATCGCGTTCTGATCCACGCTCTCCGGATGGACGCCAATCTTCGGGCCCAGAAAGTCCTTGATGTGGTTCTCGACGCCGGACCGCCTGCGAGGCGGTGGATTCAGAGCGACGTCGGAGAACTGTTCATCCCGCTTCCAGAGTGTCACCCAATTGTGGGCAAAGGGGAGCGGCATTGCCCGCATCGCCTAGTATTCCGAGGGTGTGGCCTCACGGTCATTGCATCGGCAATCGACAGTCCCATAATATGGGAGCCGCAGCATAATGGCTTCGTGGAATCCCTCCATGGTCGCTTGCGCGACGAGTGCTTGAACGAGCGCCTATTTCCATCGCTGGCTGCAGCGAGATGAATCATCAGGGCATGGCGGACGGATACAACACCGTGCGTCCGCACGGCAGCCTCGGCGACATGACACCCGCCGAGTTCACGAACCGTCCCAGCCACGGGCTAAGGACACGCAAGATAATTTATCAGCGGCCTGAAAACGGGGAACAGGTCATTCGGGAAGGCATATCCTGCAATATCAATCATCGCTGGCAGACTACCGGCTTACGCTATGTCCGCTAGTGAGCGACACCTGCCAAAGGCAGGACCCCAAAACGGCCATTTACAGGCCGGTTCGATGTTTTCCACTTCTGCCGTTCGTTCTCCTAAAAAGGATAGGCAGCGGAGCCAGCTGGCGGCTTCAGAGGTCATCGATGGCGATCCCCAGCTGGGTAATACAGCCACGTGGCGGGTGGTATCGGTACGCCATCATGATAGTCTCGACGGATGCTAGCCAACTTTCTAACGCCGGCCTATCTACCGTTCGCGATAGCGTTCTTCGTCATGATCGGAATTGGCCTGATCGAGGCTGTCGGGCTGGGGCTTGGCCATCTCGACCTGAGTGCTGACGTCGGCGTCGATGGACATCACGGTGTGCTAGACTGGCTGGGGCTAAGCGGCGAGTTGCCAGTCCTGATCTGGCTGACCTCTCTACTCGGATGCTTCACCCTGACCGGGGTTGCCATTCAGCAGGGGGTCTCCTCTTTTTCTGGCGCACCGCTGACATGGCCGCTGGCTTGTATCGGTGCGCTGATCGGCGGTGGCCTCCTCAACATCGGCGCTGCTCATGGCCTTGCCCGGATCATGCCGGGCTTTGAAAGCAGCGTGATCTCGACGGACGATTTGTTGAGACGGCGCTGCACCATTCTGGAAGGCGCTGCGCGGCGCGGGGCCCCTGCCCGGGCCAAAGTCGTGGACCAGCACGGACAGGCCCATATCATCATGGTTGAGCCGCACGATGATACGGCCGTCATTGGGACGGGTCAGCGTGCGTTGCTGGTCCGCCGTGAGGGGCAGATATTTTTCGCCCTAGCCGAAGATGATTCTCTTCTTCGATCGATCTGATACATGTGACGACTAAAAGGGGGGAACACATGCCTGCATCGCTACTGAACGTCCTGATCTACGCAGGCATCGTGTTGTTTGCCTTCATGGTCATCGGCATCATCCTGACCCGTCTTTACCGCCGTGCGACCAAAGATGTCGCGCTGATCCGAACCGGCTTCGGTGGCGAAAAGGTGGTGCTCAACGGCGGCATCATGGTCATCCCCGTTCTTCACGAGCTGATGCAGGTCCGCCTGACGACAGTGAAGCTGGAGGTGTCGCGGCTCAATAAGGATGCGCTGATCACGCTCGACAAGCTGCGGGTCGATGTCGTCGGCCTGTTCCATATCAAGGTCAAGCCCGACGCGGAGTCAATCGCAGCTGCCGCACAGACGCTCGGCGATTCGGTGAACAATCCGGATGCAGTCAAGTCGCTGCTCGATGGCAAGCTGGTCTCGGCGTTACGGTCGGTAGCCGCAACGATGACGATGGAGCACCTCCACGCCAATCGCGCAGACTTCATCCAGAAGGTGCAGGAAGCGCTACTCACCGATCTCGACATGAACGGGTTCCATCTGGAGTCGGTGTCGATCACGCATTTCGACCAGACTGCCTTTGAGCATTTCAACGAAAACAACGCTTTCGATGCCGAAGGTTTGACGGTGCTGACGCGCACCATTGAGGAGCGCAAGAAGACCCGCAACGATATCGTCGCGACCAACCGAGTGGCGATCGAGCAGCGAAACCTGGAAGCCAACAACCAGTCGCTCGAGATCGCTCAGGCTGCCGAACAGGCGCGGTTGCTTCAGGAACAGACGCTTTCCGCGCGCCGCGCCGAGCAGGCCACCGCGATCGCGACGGCTGAAGCGGAACAGACCCGCCTCGCCGAAATTGCCCGGATCACGGCCACCCAGGCACAGACCGTAGCGCAGACCGAGGCGGACAAGGTGATCAAGACCGCCACGATTGCGCGCGATGGCGCGATCCAGACGGCGACGATTGAGCGCGACCGTACGATCGAGATCGCGCGCATCACGACCGCTGTGCAGACCGCGCAAAAGTCTGAGGAAGAGTCCACCGCAACGGCCGCCGCTAACGAAGCGCGCGCGCTTGCAGTCCGCGCCGAGGAAAGTGTCGCTACCGCCAAAGCAACGGAAATCGCCAATCGCAACAAGAACGTCGCGGTGATTGCCGCGACGCAGCGCGCGCAGGAAGAGGCCGTTCAGATCACCGTCGCCGCCACTGCTGAGAAAGAGGCTGCGGAAGCCCGCGCAAGTGCGCTTCGCACGGAGGCGGTGGCTGAAGCCGATGCCGAAAAGGCACGCGCCGAAGGGCGTGAGGCTGCCTTCAAGGTTGATGCGGCCGGCCAAGCTTCGCTGAACGAAGCCACCAACATCCTCAGCGATGCACAGACCGCACTCCTGATCCGCAAGGCTATGCTAGAGGCCCTGCCCGCGATCATAGCCGCTGCCAGCAAGCCTATGGAGAACATCGATCGGATTAGCATCGTCGATGCTCGCGGCCTTCACGGCGAGGCGCCGGCCGGCGAGCCAGGCGGCAACGGCGGTCAGGTCAATTTGGCAGATGCGGCAGTCTCGGCAGCGATGCGATATCGGGTGGGCGGTCCGTTGATCGATGGGTTGATGGCGGAGCTCGGCATCGCTGGAGGCTCTCTCAATGGGATGCTTTCGGGGACAAGCGCAGCCGTTGAACCTTCACAGAGGTCAATGCCGCTCAACGGCGTGGGTCCGGCAAAGAATGATCCTGCTTCAAGACCAGCCTGACCCAGTTGCGGTCATTCGCGGCGGACTGTCGCCTCTCCACATTTAGCCGTTCATCCATCTCTGCGGCGGCAGGCGATCAAGGCGGGCAGTGGGCTTGGGGCACGTTGCCGCCTTCTCGAAGACGATGGCAGACCGTGCGGAAAGTCGCTGACGAATTCCATCGGTTTGCGGACAGGCGTATGCTGCGGTAAAGCTACCAAAACGCACAGATCCGTACCGAACACTGGGTTCGCCTGTTGGACGATCTCGACCTGATGGAGCCTCGCCAGGCCGGGTATCAGCCCCACGAGGACGCCGAACCGGTGCTGCTGCTGGATTATGTCGCGATCAACCGCGACCGGCTCGAAGCGCTGGATAGCGCGGCGGTGGCGCAGTTGCAGGCGCTTGGCGGCTGGGGGCCTGCCTATGCCCATCTGCTCTCCGCCGGCAATTGGGAACGCCTGACGCTCGCCGCGGAACGCTAAGGCCGGTCTTTACTAAAAGCCGCTAGACGCACCGGCGAACCGCTTACGCCTTGCCGCTGGCGATCGCGACAGGCGCCGTCGTGATCTGGACCTGTCTTGCGCTCGACGCCCTGATCCGGCGCCGCGCCCGGCCCGACCGGGCGGACATCGCGAACGTTCGCGACCTTCAGCACGAAAACCGCGCGACAATGGACGATCAGGCCCACCGTCTGGATCGGCTGGAAACCATCGTGACGTTCCTGGCCGCCCAACCCGCCCTCGACACCGCCGAGCGCGAACTGGCGAGGGCGGCAGCGGCGGTCGAACAGTGGGATTCCCTGTCAGAAACCCTGCCGATCTAATATGAAGCCCGGCGGACTTGGGCGGAATTGGCAGAACGCTTTGTTCCCGGCTGCACCAGCGATGCCGACATGCCAACGCCCGACCAGCTGAGCAATGCACGCGACCAGCTCCCGATTACAAAGAACTTTTCCAGTGGAGATCTGAAAGCCGCAACGCACTATCTGGTACGGGCTGATCAAACACATCAGGCTTTACGCTCACTTCGATGGTACGGATCATCTTTGACTAAAGATCAGCTATGGCCCAACCTCGATCGACATCCTGAGGAGTGACCAGCCGGACGAGGTCGGCAGGTGGACGATGCCGGCCGCACGCCGCGCCCTGAGTCGAAGCGGCTGTTCGTCACCGGCGATGCGTGAGAATGCCGCCGTCGGGAACCGGCATCTGGTTCATGGCATGGAACTGCCGACCACGTCGTTCTCGCTCGGCGCGTTAGCCGGCAAGGTCACCGAGATGGCGGCGCGCTGAACACGAGCGGTCAAGGGCCGCGACAGGTCGGCCTTGCCACAGGCCGGGCGCGTAGCCACCGTTGCGAGATGACGAAGAAATCGGTGATGTCCGACGACTATGCCCGTGGGCGGCGGGACGGGCTGCGCCTGGCGATATCGATCCTGGCGGCAGAAGAGGCCAAATGGGACGCGCTGCTGGGTGAAAGCCCATCCTGGCGCACCAACGCGACGCGCACGATCCGCCACAAGGCCTATCAGGTCGCGCGAACGCGCGTGCAGACCGCGCTGAACCGCTTCCTGCCGAGGCTCGGGTCCGAGCTACCGGTCGAGGTCGCATCGATGATCGATCACGCCGGATTGTAGGCTGGTGCCGTTGGTGAGGTCTCGTCTTCGGACAGATGCCGCACGGACATCGCCGCTGCGCCGAACGTCCGCCCGGCAAACCACCTCAATCGGTTAACGGCGAAGGCTCGAAACCGGCCAGCAGGGCGGCGACATCGTCGTACAATGCCACCGCGCCGCCGTCCCGCAGCGTTTCGTCGCTAAACTTGCCTGATCGGACGCCGACGGCTGCGATGCCGCATTTGGCGGCGGCTTCGATGTCATATGGCGTGTCACCGCGCGGCCGAGACAGATGAACGGCTTCGGATTGGTCGAAAGCGGAATGTCTTTTCTTGGGCTTGAGCGAACGAGAAGCTGAACCAGGCTTCCGGCGATGGCCCGCGCCGACTCGTTACATCATCGCTCGCGGGGGCCGGAACGGAGATACCATTCGACGACCGCCATGTTCGGCACCCAGCAAAGCCATGCAACCACGGGATATGAGGCGGCGAAGCCGATCCCCAGGACATCGGATAGCGGCAGGTAGATCCGCAAGGTGACAGCCGCGAGCGTAAGCGCGAAGGACCGGACCATCCAGCGTCGGTGGGACGCGATGCGGCCGGAAAGAACTGCACGCAGCGCGACGCCCGTCGTTAGCAGCCATGCGATGCCGAGCGTGCCGAAGCCGATCCCCGTAACCGGCCCCGTCGATACGCCGGTCGCCAGGATCAGCGCCGACACCCCGCCGATCAGGCAACCCGCGACATAGATGCGGCCGAGAATCCGGTGGAGGAAGGGCTTGTCCTGTCGGAGATTCGGCAGGAATTGCACCGGCCCTACGAGCAATGCGGTTGCAGCCCCGGCGGCATGAATGACGATCCAGGGGCCGAAACGGCTGTTGGCCGCGATGACAGGTGGCATGGACCCCGCGGCGAAAAGGTAGCGGTAGGAAAAGATCGCAATCCCGACGCTCAGAATCGTCATACCGGCCCACGCGACCTTCTGCCCCCATGTCGTCGGAGCTGATCGCGTCGTCACGAGCACACAGCGATCCGCCTGAACCGCTGGTCGATCAGCAGCGTGACATGTTGCAAGGCGTGTGCCCCGACCAGAAGTTCCGGATAGCGATCCGACACCCGCACCTCCACGTCCGAAAGCGTGGCTGCGCCGATGCGGAACGGCCCTTTCACTATCGCCTTGCCGGTGCTGACCGTCGTGTTGGTCAGCTTGCCTTGGCCGGCCGACTGGAGGGCACCACCGCCGACACGATCGAACAGCGCTTTCGGCAGCACGAACGACACGTTGGCACCTGTGTCGAGATTGCCCTCCGTCAGGGTATCGCCAATCGTCACCGGCACCCGGAAGGCCCGCTCGTACGACATGACGCCATTGCCCTCACCGGAGAGCGCGATGGCGCGCGTGAAGGTGAGGCGACGAGCCGGATAGTCGATGACCAACAGGCCATCGCCGAAGAACGCGCGCCCCAGGATGCCGGAGAACGCCGCTTCGGGGCTAAGCTTGCTGCTATAGTCACGGGTGACGACTTCGAGATCGCGTCGGACGAAGTCGCCGAGCGCGACGGATGCCAAGCGAACAGTCCGGACTTCCGCCGTTGCCTGTCAATCGGCGTCCAAAAAGGACCCCCTATCGGCGTGCAAAAGGGACCCCCTTCGTCGAGCAGCGTAACGGGTATGACGGGCGCACTGTTCGTGCTGGTTGCGGCGTAGGGCGGGCGT